>CAIVXW010000378.1 GCA_903910005.1 uncultured Methylococcaceae bacterium | reverse complement strand
CCTGCGTAGCTCGACGATTGGCGGCGCCATCGACGCCGTGGATGTTGCCCTCTGGGATCTAATGGGCAAAGTCACTGGTCAGCCTGTCTATCGTCTGCTTGGCGGCGCACGGAATCGCTTGCCGGCTTATGCCAGCACGCTCACCCTTGATTCGATTCCGGAATTTCTTGACCTTGCTGACGATGTGTTAAGCCGTGGTTATAAAGCGATCAAACTCCACGCTTGGGGCCGCGTACAGGAGGATGCCGACCTTTTCCGTGCGCTGCGTAAGCACGTTGGTGATGACATTGTGCTGATGTACGATGCCTCCAGCATGTTTACCTATGAGGATGCACTTTACCTAGGGCGTGTCCTCGAAGATCTCAACTACTACTGGTACGAAGAGCCAATGGATCATCTGAATCTCACAGCGTTAGCGCGCTTGGCCGACGCCTTGACCATCCCGCTGGCCGTTGCCGAAGCCACCGTTGGCGGTCCCTTCAATGCACTCGACCACATTATGGCAGGGGCCGGCGATATTATTTTGACCGACCCGATCCTCAAAATGAAGGGGGGACTCACGGGTGTCATGAAGACGGCACACATCTGCGAGGCTTTTGGGATGCAGTGTGCCATCCACGGCTGGATGATTCCCTGCCTCCATGTTGCCTGTGCCATCGCCAACTGCCGCTACTTTGAGTCGCTCCAACCCGAAGGCTTCTTTATCCCGCCGGGGATGCACACCGCCTCCACCGATCTCGCCCCGGATGGCACGGTCGGCCCCTGGGAAAAGCCCGGCCTCGGTATGGAAATCGATTGGAAGTGGATTGATTCGCATACGCTGCGGTTGATCGAGTAAGTACAAGTTTATCTCTTGCTTTGCGTTGATGGATGGTCTGCAAGTTCAAAGCTGAAACTTGGGCTGATAGATCTCCCCTGTCAGCGCCACAATCCTACGCCAAGTCGCCTCGATCTGCTGCACCGTCTGTGTCAATGCGGGCGCCGTGCTGCCCGGCGTAGCGAGGATCGCCTGGATTTGCTCCACATAGTTTGGCGGCAAAACCGCAAAGGTGGCGATCGTCGCCATCACCTGTTTGTCCCGCATAAAGTATTGCTCGTTGAGGGCAAAGAGCGCCTGCGTTAGATTGGCGGTAATGCGGGTTAGACAGCCTACGGTATTGTATACATCGCCTTTGGCCGCAAAATCACGGGCAAAAAGCAAGGTGAACTCAGCCGACCAGAGCGTGTCCGCGACCAACTTTTGTTTGAGCTTAGCTGGATAAACGGCAACCTGGCGTTTGAGATCAGCAATCAGCCCAGCGGGATCATAGAGGGGCCGACAGATTTGTGTTTCTGCTAAGTAGATCACACTGTAGAAACCATGGGTCGGCTGTTGCTCATAATCGTGGTGGGTGATGCCTTGCTGCGCCTCATCAACAGTACGCTGGATGTGATCAAGGTTGCGGTAGAGAAAATCGACTTTGCCCTGAGCGGTGTGAATCCATGCCCCGCCATTAACCCACGCACCCCACTCATAGAAACCGGTGACCGTCGCTGTGCCCTCTATGGCGATGTTATTGGCGATCTGCCGAATCAGAGTCAGATCAAAAGGTTCGGCTTCCCAGTAGTAGAGCCCAATATCCAGGTCAGAATTGGCATGGTGGGCGCCACTGGCGTAAGAGCCGCCTAGTACGATGGCAGCCATACCAGGCACCGCCTGCAGTTGATCGACCAGTGTACGCAAAAGCACCTGTTTTTCCAAGGGGACGTTCGGAATGATGAAGCTGTTATTTGACAAAGAGCCCTCCAGCTTGGGGTCGGTTGAACAACGTCTAAAATCAAGACTGTAGCAAAACCCTGGTTTCCGATTTCAAGTTCACGCTTGCCGAGGCATATTGGTAATGGGGCTGTGTGGCTTTTCTACGATTCTACCCTCAGTGTGACATTGAATTTTAGGATACGGATTTTCGGAGCTTCACGCTGTTCTGTAAATAAGCTCACCGCCAAGGCG
This sequence comes from uncultured Methylococcaceae bacterium, assembly GCA_903910005.1. Lineage (GTDB taxonomy): Bacteria > Pseudomonadota > Gammaproteobacteria > Methylococcales > Methylococcaceae > CAIVXW01. The sequence goes on along the minus strand of CAIVXW010000378.1, from coordinate 67 downwards.
TAAAGAGCACAAAGGAAAAAATTGAAACCCTTCGCGCTCTTTGTCTCCTTCGCAGTAAAATTTTCAT
>CAIVXW010000377.1 GCA_903910005.1 uncultured Methylococcaceae bacterium | reverse complement strand
TTCCGGTTACACAGTGCGGCATCCCAGGTCGAGGTGCCCCATTGCCCCAAGCGGGAACCGGCGACGATGATCAAACCCGTCTGCGGGTCTTCCAGGGCTGCCCGCGCACTGGCATGGCCAGCAAAGCCGAACACCCCGACATAGCGTGGATGACAGGCATTCAACCAGTTTTTGCCGGCATGGGTGCTGATGAGGGTGGCATCCAGACGTTCGGCCAGGGCCATGATGGCTTCGGTGGCACCCTGGCAATTGTGGCCTACAAGTATCACGCATTTTTTTCCGGCCTGGCGGGTGGCGATAATCTGCTGCCCCAGGCGTTCAACGGCACTCAGATCCAGCAGCGCGTGCGGTGCCTGCAGCAATTGCAGCAGGTGCGGGTACTGAATGGGGGTACTCCAGGCGGTGCGGTAGATATCCGCCGGGATGCTCAGGTGGGCCGCGCCAAAGGGCGGGCGCAATGCTGTCAGCAAGGCACTCAGCAGTTTGGGTTCGAGTTGCCCGGGGTGTGTGACCAGACTGTTGTAACTCGTACAGCACCCCAGCATGGCGGTGGTATCCAGCACGTCGGGCGAAGATTCCTGGAAAGCACCGCGTCCGAATGAGGGCAAAACCGTTTGCCCGGTGAGTACCAGCACCCGATCCTGGTCCTCGTCTGCCGCCGCGACACCGGTGATCAGATTGGTGGTGCCCGGATTGGTCGTGCCGCAACACACGCCCAGTTTTCCGCTTTCCCGCGCATATCCAGCGGCCATGAAGGCACCACCCGATTCATGCCGGGCGAGGACGGCACGCGGTCCACCCTGTTGTGCACTGCGATCCAGAGCCTCGAACAGGCCACCGATATGCCCGCCAGGAACGCCAAACACGTACTCCACGCCCAGCAACGTCAAATACTCCACGATCACATCACTTAAGGTGCGAGACTCAGATTTATCGGGGGCTGTCATAAAAAAACTTCTCTCAATTTCAGGTCATTCAATTCGGCAGGCCGTGCAGCCTGTCATCCGCATCAAATCGATTGTTGCAAAATCTCCGGCTACCGGCCTAAAACGGAACAGGTACCAGAGGAGGGTGTGTCGAACCTTTCCAGTTCGCTGAAGTTCGGGGGGAACGGTTTTCCACCCCGGGACTGGCGGCCGAAATTTTCGACTAAATCGCCCAAATAATCCAGCGGGCAAGCCGGTCTTTCCCGCTGACGCGGGGCGGTTGTCCGAGCCAAACCGGAATATCGCTTGCGAAACGTAACACGGCTTTCATTCCCGGCAGCGTCCGGGAGTGAAGGCATCGGCTTCTTACAGAATCCGTCGTGTAAATTCGGCGTAACTACCTACTCCCCACATGCCAAAACGACAGGGACGTGTGAAAACAAGTCACGTAAAATACACGAAAAATACTGTCGAGTCGGTCAATCAATTCAGATTGTACGGGGCAAAACCGGACATCGTGGAAGAAGCCAGGTTTTGGAGGAGACAGGAAAAAACCAAACCTACAGGGCTACCCGACTATAGCCCAGCAGGGTGCCGGTGGCGAAGGCCAGGTCAACCTGGGTTTGTTGATAATCACTGATGGCTCTGACTTCACGAATCCGGGCATCCCCCAGCCGGGTTAATGCTTCCAGTACCTCGGTCATGGTACGCAGGCCTTCCGTGAACTGTTTTTGCTCGGCGTCATAGTTGATGCCGGCCACGATTACATTCTGCCGGGCCGCCAGGATGCGCTGCCAGTTCTGTTGCATCTGGTCCAGTGCATCATGAATCTCCCGCCGTACCGTCAGTTCGCGCAGTTGTCGACTGCCCAGTCGTTGCTGCCGCTCGTAGACTGCCCGTCTCAGGCGGGATTTACGCAATTCGTTGGTGAAGGGGATTTCCAGGCGTAGTCCGATTGACCAGTCCGAATAATCACCGCCGAGACTGTCCTCGAAACTGGAACCCCAGGCCGTGTTCCGGCCCAGGCTGCCATAGCTGTAATCCAGCATGAACTGGGGCAGGGTCTGGTTTTCCAGATAATCAATTTTGGTGAGATCCGCTGCCAGCTTCAATTCCAGTTCCAGTAATTCCAGTCGCCCTGCCAGAGCCTGTCCGACCAGTTTGTCCCGGTCAAAATCAAAGGCTACCAGTAGGGGGGGCAGGGAGGGATTGAGCAGGGTCGGTTTGTCCAGCGGCAATTCGGGATCGTTCATCAGTAATTTGAGTTGCCGTTGCCGGATTTTCAGGGTGGTTTCAGCAACGATGACCCCTTCCAGACGTTCTGCCACGCCCACCTCGGCCCGGTTGGCTTCGACCGCCGCCGTCAATCCCTCGGCAATCCGCCGCCTTACCATGACCAGATTGCGGGCGGCGTATTCGTATTGCTGACGACGCACGTCCAGTTCTTCCCAGGCCGACCACAACGTCCAGTAAGCCTTGTCGATGGCCGCCAGTACCCGTATGGCCTGCAACCGGGTTTTAACGGTGGCCATGGCCTGTTCGTAGCGGGCTATGCGGATTCCGGCTACATTGACACGTGGGCCTGCATCCCGTAACAACGGCTGGCTGAGGGAGAAACGCAGGGCACTGCGGTACTGGTCGGAACGAACGCCCTTGAACGTCTGTTTTTGGTCAAACGGTACGCTCAGGGTTACTTTGGCCCCGGTACGCAGTGGAATGCTGACACCGGCCTCCAGGTCGAGGTATTCGGCAGTCTGGGCGATTTCAGTCAGTTTGACGGTTTCACCATTGAGGGGGGAGCCGGGATCGACATCGGTAAATTTGGCCACTTCGCCGTCATAGGGCGGGGTTTCCTTGCGGGAAAATTTGGCCCGGGCGAAGATCAGGTCGTCAAATTTGGCTTCTTCTTCGGAGACGGCGGTGGTGGCAATGGCCGGATCAATGCGGGCAACAACCAGATCAAGATTATGCTGCAGGGCTCTGGCCCGGGCATCGGCCAGGGCCAAATCCAGATGGCCCGGTGCTTCCCGGGCCGGTGTGGCCGGTTCGGTTGAAGGGGATGGCTGCTGTTTGATTCGGGCCAATCCCTGCGTCAGGGTTTCGGGAGGGGTCTGGGCCGCCTGATCCAGTTGCAGGAACTCGGAATGATCCAGTCGCTGCCTGACCGATTCCGCCAGACCGGTATCAATCCGGGCACTGAAGTCGGCGCAGCCAGCCAGATACGGCAATAATACAAGCCAGCGGGCTTGAGGGAGCGATTTCATTTGAGTCGTTTCCGGGCCAGATCGGTTTTGGGTTGTTCCATCATTACCAGGGGCGGGAAGGCATTGAGTTGCCGCCAGATTTCATAGGCCACCGTCACCCGACCCAGCAAAATCCAGCCGCGACTGCGACCGCCCTGCCGCAGAAAACGCTCACCCGGCCACAGATCGTCCTGTTCATCGGGGATCACCATCAGGCGGAATTTGCCTTTGCCGTCGTCGCTGGCATCAACAAAGGCCACCCGCCCGCCAAAGGTGCCTACCGCCACTTCGGGATAGCCACCAAACTGCACTGCCGGCCAGCCTTCAAACTGCAGGCGTACCGGTCGTCCCGGCGTAATCAGGGGGGCATCATTGCCATCCACCCACAATTCGACCGCCCGGCCCCGGGTGTCGGGTACCAGGGTCAGCAAGGGATCGCCCTGCTTGACGACCAGTCCTTCGGTGTTGCCGATCACCCGCAGTACCATGCCGTCACGCGGAGCCTGGATGACCTGGTTGCGTTGACGGGATTGATCAATCTGTATGCGGGTCAGGGTGACCCGGCTGTCCTCCAGTTCACTCAGGGTTTTGTTGAGGGTCGCCAGGGCAGACTCCACCCTGGCACCGGCATCGGCGCGGATGCGGTCGATGTCGACTTCCACTGCCCGCTGTTCGGCCCGGGCCGAATCAACACCGGCTACGGCACTGTTCAGGCTGCGACGGGCGATGGCTTCGTCCCGCTCGGCGACTTCCAGGTCACGCCGTGATACCAGGCCATCGGTGATCAGGCGGCGCAGTCGTTCGGTTTGCAATTGGGCGGTGTACAGGGTGGCCCGGGTAGCGGCCAGGCTCTCTTCCGCCGAGCGGGTTCGCTGCCGGGCGACATCAAGGCGATTCTGTGCGGTGGTCACCTGTAAATCCCGGGCGGCCTGCAGACTGGCCAGTTGCATGCGATAGGCCCGTGATTCATCCTCCTTGGCTTTGAAGCGGGCTTCCACAGCCTGGCGCTGGGTATCCAGCCGTCCGCTGAAATCGGCATCCAGGTCGGACAGTTCCAGCAGGGTATCACCGGCCTTGACCCGTGAGCCCTCCTGTACCGCCCAGCGGATGATGCGTCCGTTGATGGGAGCCTCCATGCTTTGTTGTCGCTCAGTGGGCGAATAGGCAACCACCCGGCCTTCGCCCACAATGTTTTGTTGCCAGGGCATGACCAGCAAAACCAGTGGCCCCAGTAGAAACGACCAGGCCAGAATCCGGGCCAGGGCGGTTAACCGTCGGGGAGTCTGGGTGGCTTGCAAGGCAGAGAAACGCGGCGGCTGGCTCATGAATCATGCCCTCCGTTCAGGTGCATCACCCGGTCGCAGCGGGCGGCAATCGTCGCCTGACGGGTCAGTACCACCAGCGTCCAGTGGCCACGCTCCCCTGTCAGGGTTTGCCAGATGCGATCAACCGATGCCTCGTTCAGATCGTCCAGTACTGCATCAAGGATCAACAGGGCCGGTTGACCGGCCAAAGCCCGTGCCAGCATGACCCGGCGTGCCTGTCCGGTCGACAGCGGAGCCCCGCTCGGCCCTACTTCGGTTTGTAACCGATCCGGCAGATCGATAGCCAGTTCCTGTTCCAGCCCCAGATCATTCAGAATGGTAACGACGGCTTCATGCGTAACCCAGTCGCGGCCCAGTCGTACGTTTTCCAGCACGGTGTCGGCCAGCATTTCAATGGTACCTACCAGAGCTACCCGTTCACGCAGGGCTTCCAGCCGGATGTCCCTGAGATCAAGCCCATTGAATTCAATCCGTCCGGCGGTGGGTTCACGCAAGCCCATGATGAGTTCTGCCAGGGTACTTTTGCCGGTGCCCGGTGTACCCAGAATGGCCAGTCGTTCACCGGGCCGAACGCTCACACTGAGGTCGGCCAATACCTGGGCGGGATGGTGGGGATAACTGAAGCAGACCTGATGCAGGGTCAGCGAGGCGGCCCGGGTACTCAGGGGTTCGCCACTGCCATCGGCGTCGCGTTCGGCTGGCAGGTCAATCAGATGACCCAATTTGTCGACAGCCGCCAGCAGGTCATAAAAATTTTCCAGTTGCTTGCCAAATTTGACGAAAGCCGCCAGCACCGAGGACACGATCAATTCGGCGGCCACCAGTTGGCCCAGACTCAATTGCTGTTCCACGACCAGCATTCCGCCCAGGGCCAGCAGGCCGGTACCCGCCGAGGCCTGGAGGATGACCGCCCCGATGGTCTGGCGCAACAGGATTTTGAAATGGGCCTGACGCGCCCCCAGGTAGGCATGGGCCAGGGCATCGGCTCGCTCCAGTGCCAGTGCCGGGCCGCCGCTTGATTTGAAGGTCACCAGGTTGTAGGCGGTTTCCTCCAGCCAGGCCACCAGGGCATATTTGCAGCGGGATTCATCAATGGCGGTAGGAACCGCTCCCCGTCCCAGTGCCAGGATCACCAGACCGATGGCAATGAGCAGCAGCAGGTCGAAAGCCAGCAGGAATGGATGATAAAACCCCAGAACCACCAGCCCGATACCGGCCTGCAGAATGGTGGCAACCCCCTCCAGCAGCAAACCGGCACCGGCTTTCTGTACTGT
>CAIVXW010000376.1 GCA_903910005.1 uncultured Methylococcaceae bacterium | reverse complement strand
GATCTAATCCTCCGTACCGGTTACCAGGCCTTCAATACATAAGCACCCCCCCAGCGCATGTAGCACGCGGAGAACGCTTTCCAAGCGTAGAGTCGGTTTACCGGCTTCCAGCTCGACAATGAAGCGCACCCCCACCCCTGCCGCCAACGCCAACTGAGGCTGTGTCAGCCCGATTTGCTTGCGAGCGGCCCGCAGCGCACGCCCTAGTTGTTGAGGTGATCGAATGGATGTCATGGCTTGCTCAATTTCCCGATCAGGAAATAATGGTGGCTCTCGATTCCAGATTGACACCGATTCCCCGGAAGCGCAGGTGTTTTGCCCGCTACCCGGCCAGGACGCCCGTGCTTCCGGGACAAGCGCGCCCCATTTCCCCTGTTCCCTGTCATAAGTCATCTGACTTACTTAGTCAGTCGACGAATTGTGATGATTTCTCCCGCCTTGTTTAATGGAACCCGAACGAGGGTCGCCCCAGGCATCGCTCTCCGATCTCTTTTCCATTCTGCAAGACCCCAAGGAGATGCTCATCATGTCCATCCAATGCTCAAAAAAACTCGATCAGGCATTTCGACGCCTGTTGCCGTTCTCGCTGGCCTTGCTGCTTGGAACCAGCGGTACCGCTACCGCCGCCAGTGTCAATACCACCGGTCTGGCTGTCACCGATACCACGGTGACGGTCGGTGATCTGCACTCCGCCACCGGTACCATGGCTATTTCGGAAATCGGTTCCATCCAGGCGGAAATGCTGGCCATTGACCAGATCAACGCTGCGGGCGGGGTGCTGGGCCGGAAAATTGAAGTCATCAAGGAAGACGGGGCCAGTGACTGGCCCACTTTTGCCGAAAAGGCCAGAAAGCTTCTGGTCAAGGACAAGGTGGCCGCCGTATTCGGTTGCTGGACATCGGCCTCACGCAAGGCGGTACTGCCGGTATTCGAGAAGGAAAACGGCCTGCTGTATTACCCCACCTTTTATGAAGGGCTGGAACAGTCCAAAAACGTGATCTATACCGGCCAGGAAGCCACCCAGCAGATCATCGCCGGTCTGGACTGGATGGCGAAAGAGAAGGGTGCCAAAACCTTCTTCCTGATCGGCTCTGACTATATCTGGCCGCGCACGTCCAACAAAATCGCCCGCAAACACATCGAAAATGTCCTCAAGGGCAAAGTGGTCGGCGAGGAATACTACCCGCTGGGCCACACCAACTTCCGTACCCTCATCAACAAGGTTAAAGCCGCCAAGCCGGATGTGATCTACAGCATCGTGGTGGGTGGCTCCAACGTCTCCTGGTTCAAACAGCTCAAGGCAGCCGGCATCACCGGCGACAAGGCCAATCTGCTGACCATTTCCACCACCGAGGATGAAGTCAAGGGCATCGGTGGTGAAAACGTGCTGGGCTTTTACTCGGCCATGAAGTACTTCCAGTCGCTGGATAACGCCAACAACAAGGCTTTTGTTCAGGCGTTCAAAACCAAATACGGTGCCGACAGCGTGATTGGTGACGTGACTCAGGCGGCGTATCTCGGCCCCTGGTTGTGGAAGGCGGCGGTAGAGAAAGCCGGCAGCTTTGATGTGGACAAGGTGGCGGCTGCGTCGCCGGGCATCGAACTGAACACCGCCCCCGAAGGCTATGTGAAGGTTCATCCCAATCATCACTTGTGGAGCAAACTGCGTATCGGCAAGTGGAAAAAGGACGGCCAGGTTGATGTGATTTATGAATCCGGCCTGATCGAGCCGAATCCATTCCCGGAAGGTTATCAATAAACGCCTGGGAGCGCGGGCGTCCCGCCCGCCACGCGGCCAGGATGGCCGCGCTCCCAGGGCAGCACTCCCGGCGAATCCCTCCCTTCGCCCTCTTCATTCCGGAGTCTCATCATGAGCGAAACCACTTCCGCAGAATTTTTTGCAACCCTGCTCATGCAGGGATTCGCCGGCATCAGCCTGTTCAGCGTGCTGCTGCTGATGGCCCTGGGTCTTGCCATCATTTTTGGCCAGATGGGCGTCATCAATATGGCGCATGGCGAATTCATGGCCATAGGCTCTTACACCACCTACATTCTGTCGGTGCTGGCCAGTGAACAGGGCTGGCTGGATATCTACTTTCCATTTTCGCTGATCGCGGCCTTCATTGTGGCCGGAGTGGCCGGGTATCTGCTGGAAATCGTGCTGATACGGCATCTTTACCAGCGGCCCCTGGATACCTTGCTGGCGACCTGGGGTGTCAGCCTGATTCTGCAACAGATTTTCCGCTCCGTATTCGGTGCCCGTGAAGTCAGTCCGGAGTTGCCGGAGTGGATCATGGGCTCGGTTCAGCCCGGAGAGGGCATCGACATTCCCGTCAACGGCCTGTTTGTACTGGGACTGGCCGGGCTGGTCACGGCCGGCGTGGCCCTGATGATGTTCAGGTCACGCTGGGGTTTGCAGGTGCGTGCCACCAGTCAGAATCGTCTCATTGCCGGCGCCGTGGGCATCGACACCCAACAAGTCGATCGCATCACCTTTGCCCTGGGTTGCGGCCTGGCCGGCGTGGCCGGTGCCGCCTTTACCACCATCGCCTCCACCGGCCCGACCAGTGGCTCGCTGTACATTGTCGATACCTTCCTGGTGGTGGTATTCGGCGGGGCAGCCAGCATGGTCGGCACCCTCGCCTCGGCCTTCACCATCGGCCAGGCCCAATCCATTCTCGAATTTCTGATGACCGGCTCCATGGCCAAGGTACTCACCCTGGTGACTGTGGTGGGCCTGCTGATGATGCGCCCCGAAGGCCTGTTTACCGCCAAAGTTCGCCGCTAAGGAGCCTCACCATGACATCCTTACTTGAATACTATCGACGCATCCCGGCCTCATGGCGCGGCCTGCTGATTCTGGCACTGGTTCTTCTGGTGGTCTTTCCGCTGCTAATGGGATCGTTCCGCCTCAATCTGGTGGGCAAGTACCTGTGTTTTGCTTATGTCGCCCTGGGGCTGGTACTGGCCTGGGGCTATGGCGGCATTCTCAGTCTGGGGCAGGGGGTCTTCTTTGGCCTGGGCGGTTACTGCATGGCCATGTACCTGAAACTGGAGGCATCTGACCCGGTAAGCACCGCCATTCAGAGTACCCCCGGTATTCCCGACTTCATGGACTGGAATCAGCTCACCGAACTCCCCTGGTTCTGGGAACCCTTCCATAACCTGCCGTTTACCCTGCTGGCCATTCTGGTTTTACCGACCCTGTTTGCGTATGTGCTGAGTCTGGCCATGTTCCGGCGACGGGTAGGCGGGGTGTATTTCGCCATCATCACCCAGGCCGTAGCCCTGATCCTCAGTACCCTCATCATCGGTCAGCAGGGTTATACCGGCGGCGTCAATGGCATCACCGACCTCAAAACCCTGGAAGGCTGGGACATCCGCACCGATGCAGCCAAAACCGTACTCTATTTCGTTTGCTGTGGTTTGCTGATCGTCTGCATTGTGGCGTCCCAATTCATTCTCAAGAGCAAACTGGGATTGCTGCTGGTGGCCATGCGTGACAAGGAGGAACGGGTACGTTTCTCCGGCTACAGTGTGGCCGATCTCAAGGTATTCGTATTCTGTGTCGCCGCCCTGTTCTCGGCCATTGGCGGTGCCCTGTTCACCTTGCAGGTGGGATTCATGTCGCCCTCGTTCGTGGGCATCGTCCCCTCGGTTGAAATGGTCATTTTTGCCGCCGTGGGCGGGCGTCTGTCCCTGGTTGGAGCCATCTACGGCTGTCTCATGGTCAATTTCGGCAAGACCTATTTTTCCGAAGCCTTCCCGGAATTGTGGCTGTTTCTCATGGGCGGATTGTTCATCGGCATCGTCATGTTCTTCCCCAACGGCATGGCCGGACTATTCCAGTCGGGCGGCAGGGAAAGCCTGAAGCAACTCTGGCGTGGCCTGATCCACATGCGCCATCACGACCGTCCCTCCCCGAGGGTCGACGAAGCAAGCCTCGATTCATCCCTTGAACCCCGCAGTTGAGGCCATCACCATGAGCAAGAAAAATTTTCTCCTCGCCGTGGAAGGGCTGACCGTGTCGTTTGACGGATTCAAGGCGGTGGATGATGTCAGCCTCTACGTCGATCCGGGTGAAGTCAGGGTCATCATCGGCCCGAACGGTGCCGGTAAAACCACCCTGCTGGATCTCATTTCCGGCAAGACCCGGGCCAGTAGCGGCACCATCGACTTCAAGGGTATCGAACTGACCCATCTGAAAGAACACCAGATCGTCCGCGAGGGACTGGCCCGCAAGTTTCAGACGCCCTCAATTTATGAAGACCTGACCGTCTACCAAAACCTGGAGGTGTCTTTCCCCAGGGGACGCGGGGTCTTCGGCAGCCTGTTTTTCCGCCGCACCCCGGATGTGGAGGCCGCCGTACAGGCGGTTGCCGAGGAGATTCAACTGACCGATGCCTTATCCATGCAGGCCGGATTGTTGAGCCACGGCCAGAAGCAATGGCTGGAAATCGGCATGTTGCTGATGCAGCAAGCCGAGCTTTTGATGCTGGACGAACCGGTGGCCGGGATGAGTGTGAAAGAGCGTCAGCAGACCGCCGAGCTGCTCAAGCGGATCAGCCGCAATCGTTCGGTCATCGTCATCGAACACGACATGGAATTTGTACGGGCCATTGCCCACAAGGTCACGGTATTACACCAGGGCAAGGTACTGGTGGAAGGCAGTATGGACAAGGTTCAGTCCGATCCCCGTGTCATTGAAGCCTATCTGGGTCATTAGGAGGTATTCCATCATGCTGGAAGTACGCAATCTGCACGCAGGCTACGGCCAGAGCGAAGTCATTCACGGTCTCGATTTCACTGTCGGTGACAGCGAAATACTGGCTGTCATGGGACGGAACGGCATGGGCAAGACCACCCTGTTCAAGTCACTGATCGGCATAGTGCCGGTTCGCAGCGGCTCCATTCAGCTCAAGGGCCAGGAATTGAGTGGCGAGGAGAGTTTCAGGCGGGTCAGGCATGGCCTCGCCTATGTACCGCAGGGACGGTTGATTTTTCCCACCCTGACGGTCGAGGAAAACATCAGAACCGGGCTGGATGCAGCCAGTGGCGGAACGGTTCCGGATTATGTTTACGGGATTTTTCCAGTGCTGCATGACATGCGCAAACGGCGCGGCGGCAATCTGTCGGGTGGCCAGCAACAGCAACTGGCCATCGCCCGTGCCCTGGTCAGCAATCCGTCCGTGCTGCTGCTCGATGAACCCACCGAGGGCATCCAGCCCTCCATCATCAAGGAACTGGCCAGAACCCTGAAACGTATCAGGGATTTACGCCAGCTCTCCATTCTGGTGTCCGAGCAGGTACTCAGCTTCACCCTGGAGATCGCCGACCGCCTGCTGGTCATCGAAAAAGGCCACTTCGTGCATGAATCCCGCCGCGAGGACGTAGATGCTGATTCCATCGCCCGGTACCTCTCGGTATGAGACCGGAGTGCGGTCATCCTGGCCGCGCTTCCAGAGGCAGGATGCCTTCGATTCAGCGGGCCAACCACCCGCCAGGGAACGCCAGGCGCAGGAGCGCAACCCCAGGGCACTTGCCCGATTTTCACCAACCCGACTGTTCCGGAGACGACCATGCCTGAAACCATTATCAAAATTGATTTAACCCAATCCCCTTATGACAACGACAAGGTACACAACCGCTGGCACCCCGATATTCCCATGGTGGCCTGGGTCAAGCCGGGTGAGGATTTCATCGTCGAAACCTACGACTGGACGGGCGGCTTCATCCAGAATAACGATTCTGCCGATGACGTGCGTGACATCGACCTCACCATTGTCCATTTCCTCAGCGGCCCCATTGGGGTGGAAGGGGCAGAACCCGGCGACCTGCTGGTGGTGGATTTGCTGGATGTGGGTGCCAAACCGGATAGCCTGTGGGGCTTCAACGGCTTTTTCTCAAAGAAGAACGGCGGCGGCTTTCTGACCGATCATTTTCCCGAGGCGCAAAAATCCATCTGGGACATCAAGGGCATGTACACCCATTCCCGCCATATACCGGGGGTTGAATTTGCCGGCCTGATCCATCCGGGCCTGATTGGCTGCCTGCCCGACAGGAAACTGCTGGATACCTGGAATGAACGGGAAACCGGCCTGATCGCTACCGCACCGGATCGGGTACCGCCCCTGGCCTGTCCGCCCTGCGCCCCCACCGCCCACATGGGGCGCATGAGCGGTGAGGCCCGCGACCAGGCCGCCACCGAGGGTGCCCGCACCGTCCCGCCGCGTGAACACGGCGGCAACTGTGACATCAAGGATTTGTCGCGGGGCTCGCGCATCTACTTCCCGGTCTACGTGCCCGGCGGTGGCCTGTCCATGGGCGACCTGCACTTCAGCCAGGGTGACGGTGAAATTACCTTCTGCGGTGCCATTGAAATGGCCGGCTGGCTGCACCTCCGGGTCGAAGTCATCAAGGACGGCGTGGCCAAATACGGCATCAAAAACCCCATCTTCAAACCCAGCCCCGTCACGCCCCACTACAACGATTACCTGATCTTTGAAGGCATTTCGGTCGACGAATGGGGCAAGCAGCATTATCTCGATGTACACATCGCCTACCGTCAGGCGTGTCTCAATGCCATCGAATACCTGACCAAATTCGGCTATTCAAAAGCACAAGCCTATTCCATCCTGGGAACCGCCCCGGTGCAGGGGCATATCAGTGGCGTGGTGGACATTCCCAACGCCTGTGCCACCCTGTGGCTGCCCACCGAAATTTTCGATTTCGACATCCGGCCCACGGCGGCCGGGCCGGTCAAATTCGTCAGTGGCGGGGTCGACATCCCCCTGTCGCCCGATCTCGACTAGCGGGAGGCGACCAACCATGCCCGTCTACGAATACGACTGTCCCGATTGCGGCGACTTTACTGCCCTGAGAACCCTGGCCGAATTTCGTGAACCTGAGCCGTGCCCGATTTGTGGGACACCCGCGCCCCGGGTGTTGCTCAGTGCCCCCGGTCTGCCGGTGTTGTCGTCCGCTGTGCGGCGAAAACACGCCATCAACGAGCGCAGTGCCCATGAACCGCGCCACTCGTCAGCCGCCGAGCGGGCCGCCGGTGGCCACGGCTCCGGTTGCGCCTGCTGCCGACCCGGCGCGAAATCCGCCCGGGTACGGCAAACGGCAGACGGTGCCAAAAGCTTTCCGGGCCAACGCCCCTGGATGATTTCTCATTGATGCGGCATCCTGAAAAATTGCTTCCGCCTGTCTGCGCCCACATGGCTTTGCAGGTCAACGGTGTACAGGGTTGCGAAGAACAGAGCCTGCAACCAGGCCTCACCTGGGGGAGTTCCCACAACACTGACTCCGGGTGTTGGTTGCGTCGCCGCCGGGCCGGTTCGTGTCGTGGAACCGAACGTAACGGATTTTGCGGCAAAAACTGAATGGTTGAGGTGGGGGTTGCAGGGTGGATAAGCACCGCCCTCACCTCAGCCGGTTGACCACCGGTTATAATGGCCGCCCTCACGCCACCTTAAAGGATTCCCCCATGACCTACCCACGTCAGTTCAACACCGCAGGCCCCAGCAAGGCTGACAAGCACTATCAGATTGACCCGCTCAAACGCATTAACCACCTTGAAATTGAGGCATTGATTCGGGACGAACGCTATTTCGTCCTGCACGCCCCCCGCCAGACCGGCAAAACCACCTCGCTCAGGGCTTTGGTTCAATACCTGAACGCCAGCGGTCACTACCGGGCGGTATACGCCAACATCGAAGGGGCGCAAACTGCCCGGCATGATGTGGCATTGGGCATCGGGATTGAATATATGTGGGAGCTACTAAACGGTATTTGTGGCACCGGCTCTTTAAGCGAAGCAGGGTTTGTTTCATTTATGAAAGACACAATTTGTTTGCCTACAGTATTTATCGACCTCACATGCCAGTCGAATGTGAAAACCAGCTCTTTCAATACCCAAGTCAAGGCCCATGGCACCAGAGAAAAAGCTAAGGGCAATCGGTTTTCTGGCGGTGGCAGAAACGTTATAAGCCGGGTGATCTTCTGCGATTCTGTGCCCGCTAACGAGGCCGTACGTATCAATGCTTTTTTGCAGAATTACCCAGCTATTTCCAATTTTTCTTGACTCAAGTAACCCTTGACGGCAAAGGGTTCTGGCTCGTTGCTCGCTAATTTTTAGTTGCACAGCGGCATCTTTGATGCTAACTTCGGTACTCATTGTTAATTTCCCTTGCGAAATCTGTAGTGAGTACCAATTTTAAGGAGGTGCAAACGTATGTCAAGCCCTAACAATCACATCAACTCTGACGCGGGCTTCTCCCGCGCCGGTTATGTGAGGCGATGTTTTTCTGTTCGAGGCAGGGGATTCCGGCGCAGGAACCGGCAAACGTGCCCTCGTCACCGACTTCGACCTCACCACCGACCGCTTTGATTTGACGGGCCTCAAAGGCATCACCTGGAACGG
>CAIVXW010000375.1 GCA_903910005.1 uncultured Methylococcaceae bacterium | reverse complement strand
GTGACAACGCCAACCCGTCCAGTGCCTCGTCCAGCATGACCGGCCTGTGCGCCCCGGTTGGTGCCGTCACGGTGCCAGGCATTTCGTGGCATGCCCCACGAGCAAACGCGGTAAACGCATGGTGTGCGGGTTCGGGGATGGAAGTTTAATTACGCTCAATTTCTTCAAATTCAGGCAGCGGATACAGCAGCAGATGCCCATCAAGACCCACTGTCACGATGACGCCACCGCTTTCCATTGTTTTTCAAGAAAATCCACCATGCACCACAATATAAAAATCCTCTGTGGGCAAGTCAAGGGAGCCACGGCATTTGAGGGTTCGTCTTTATGATTTCGTAACAGGAGCCTTTGTCATTCCAGGCTCCGATCATCAGGGCTACCCGATTTTCAGGTAACCGCCGCTTTCGTTCCCTACCCGTCCGGGATAGCGTAACGGGTCTATCCAGACGGCCCCCAAATCCTGTAAATTCCCTCCCTACCTGAAACATCCCCACCCATGAGGTTAAAAAATGAGTCTTCGTACCGGCGATAGCCTGCCTGACGGCGTACTGCGTGAATCCAGCGCGATTGATGCACAGAGCGGATGCCCCCTCAAACCTGAGACGATTCAGGTAACGGAAGCCCTCGCCGACAAAAAAATCATCCTTTTCGGCGTACCGGGTGCCTACACCCCCACCTGCTCGGCCCAGCACTTGCCAGGCTATGTCGATCACTACGATGCCTTCAGGGCACTGGGAGTGGATGAAATCTGGTGCCTCTCCGTCAACGATGCCTTTGTCATGGCAAGCTGGGGCCGGGAACGGAATGCCCTGGGCAAGATAAGGATGATGGCGGACGGGAGTGCTACTTACGTCGGGCAATTGGGACTGACGCAGGATCTGACTGACAAGGGGCTGGGAATACGCAGCCAGCGCTTCGCCATGATCGTGGAACGGGGAATCATCACCTGGCTGGGGATTGAACCGCCCGGCCAGTTTGAGGCGTCAAAGGCTGAATCGGTTTTGGCCGCATTGCAGGCACAGGGTAGCCACTGATGAACGGCCCTGTCGGCGCGTCGCCTGAATCACTCAATGACATCCTTTCAACCGCTTCGACCATCGCACTGGAAGCCGGTGCCATCCTGCTGGAAGGACAGTCCGTTATGGCCCGAAACCGGGGCAGCGGCATACGCTACAAGACCAGCGACATCGACCCCGTCACCGAGTACGATGAACGCAGTGAACGCCATATCGCCGCAGCACTGCGCCGACACTATCCCCATCATCAACTGATCGGGGAAGAAGGCGGCGTCTACCCGGCCACGGCCTCTCCATCGGCAACCGACAGCCTGACCTGGCACATTGACCCTCTCGACGGAACCGTCAACTTTGCCCACGGATTCCCGTTGTATTGTGTCTCGCTCGGGCTGGTTCGGGGCGGTGAACCCGTGCTGGGCGTCGTCTACCTGCCGGCCCTGAATGAATTGTTCACCGCCTGTGCGGGATCAGGCACCCGCCTGAACGGAGAATCCGTCCAGGTATCCGCCATATCCCGACTGGAACACGCCCTGCTCGCCACCGGTTTCTCCTACGACACCCACACTAGCGACAGTAACCTGGGCAACTTTCTGGGCTTTCAGCGCAGTGCCCAGGCCACCCGCCGCATCGGTTCGTGTGCCATCAACCTGAGTTATCTGGCTGCAGGTCGCTGGGACGGGTACTGGGAACTCAAAACCAAAACCTAC
>CAIVXW010000374.1 GCA_903910005.1 uncultured Methylococcaceae bacterium | reverse complement strand
CGTCGGGAAACCTTGCAGCGCGGCGGCATCCGGCTGACGGGGACGGCGGTGGGTCGGGTGCATCCGTTGCTGCTGAACCTCAATGGTCAGGAACGACACCTGCCGGTCAAGGGAGAGGGGGCATGGAGCGAGACCTTGCCCTGGGTGTTCATCCCGCGCCCGGCCAATGAGCGGCTGGAATGGCTGGCTGAGGGTTCGGTTCGCACCCGCTCTGCGGAAGCCTGGGTGGCGGTGACGGCAGCGACGCAGGTCGAGCCGCAGGAAGGTGGCGGGTATGAGCGACTCGGTGAAATGGCCGGGGTGGCGCGTGTGGTCTACCGCATCAGCGGGGCGGTTCGCTTTATCGTGACGGACATGCACGAAACGGTACAAGTCACCTGCGGCGCACCGCAGGATACGGCACTTGACTATGTGGTAATGGGGCAAAAAGTTCATGAGTTGCTTGATGCCACGCCGGTTTATCGCGGCTTGCCCCGGCTTCAGGCCCGGGATGAGACCGGACACTACCTGGCGAATGGCACGCTCATTCAGCAATGGAAACCGGTGAATGTGCAGACAGACTGGCAAACGGGATACCTCAAAAACGGGGGAACCTTCTGGCTACGGCTCATCGACACCAACGGTCTGGTACACAACCGTCAGCAGATCGTGGCCGTACCGCCGGATTTTCAGATTGAGCGAACGCCGGTGGATGAAAACGGTGGCCGTTATCAGCTCACCGGTCTGGCCGGTGCCGACGTTCGGGTGCTTCATCCGGCAGCGGGCGGCTGCGAGGTTGAGCCGATACCCAATGGCTATCGCATCGTCTGTCCCTTGCTGCCACAGGCTGATTTACCCGACCTGCATCTGGTGCTGAACTGGGCGGGGCTGGCGCACGTTCCGCTGCATCTGCCTTATCCGCAACGCGGGGTTTCGCTACGCCTGGCCGGACGCCCTCTAAGCCATGATGAACGGGTGCCGCTGGGACGTCTGGGCGGATTGCAGTTGCTGATACAGGATGCCATCGGAGCCGCCCACTACTGGCTGGATGCGACGCTGGTCAGCAGGGATGTGGCCGGCAATCGCTATGCCTTCCGCGAGAAATTGCCGCTGCCGACTCAGGGTCGGCTCGCCCTCCATTTGCAGTCCTGGTACGACCGGATCGTTTCACTCATGGCCTGCACCGCCAGCCTGGACGCGCATGTCCGGCTCGATATTGGCACCGGACATCAGGTTCTGGCCAGTGTGCAGATCGCCCGCTTTGATATGGAACTGAAACCCGATCATGCCGCCGGTACCGTGCAGATCAGCCCGGCAGATCAGGCCCGGCTGGAAGCGGGCCAGGAGCAGTGCATCAGTGTGGAGATGATTCGTTTGTGGCAACCATCGGCTGCGGCGGTTTCGCTGCTCCCGGTTGAACAGGCCGCAGCTATCTGGCAGATTCCGCCTGATCTGGAACCCGGCCCCTGGTGGGTCATTGCACGCGAAGGCCAATGGGCCCGATTCCGGCCCCTGCTGAAAACCATCCGCCCGGCAGACGGCGAGGTAGAACAGATGCCCGCTGATTTACGGCTGGCCGACATCATCAGGATAGCCAATGCCGCCGAGCGCAATCAGCGGATGGATCAATTACTGGCGGCGATGGGGCAATGTTCCAGTCATCCTGACTGGCCCTTGTTGTTCGACTATTTCAGTTTAACCCGGGAATTTCCACCCGGTTCGCTGGATGTCATCAATCGGCTGATTCAGCATCCCGAAACCCTGGCACTGGCCCTGATGCGGGCGGATGAGCAGACTTTCGGGCTGGTGTGGGCCTTGGCTGAAACCATGCCGTTTTCCTGGGGCTTGCTGCCGGTGCGTACCTGGGCACAGGTCGCAGACCGGTATTTCGGCGAGTTGAAAACCGCGCTGGCCGGAGTTTCCAACGGTGAAGACATCGTGTTTGATTGCTTCTGCCAGTTCCGCGAACGGGTCAGCAACCAGCGCAAATACTGGAACGGGTTGTGTGACGGTTTGCAGTTGAGGCTGTTTCCGGGACGGGCTTTGAACGGGGTGGAATGGACGCTGGCGCAACAATATCCGGATATGCTGGAACAGCAAATACCGACACTGGAACAGGAATTACAAGGCCGTCATTACAGCGACTGGCCGTTGAACGATACGGTGATGGACTTTATCGGTCATCTGCAATCCGCCCCGGCCTGGCACACTCGT
>CAIVXW010000373.1 GCA_903910005.1 uncultured Methylococcaceae bacterium | reverse complement strand
CTCTACCGCTACATGACCATCAGCAGCGAACAACTGGGGCGCAAGGCGGACGGTGCGGGATCAACGTCGCTGGCCATCACACCGGAAGCACTGGCCGAACTGCGCCAGCAGGCCCGCTGCCTGCTGACCGCTGATGCCCGGCCCGAATGGCGGGCACTGGCGACCCGACTGGCCGCCCTGGGTCTGGTGAGCCTGCAACAACTGATCGGCGAACTCATGGCTACCACCGATTCACTGGCCCGTGAACTGGACAAGGCACCGCCCCGTTACCGCTACGACGGCGTAGATCCGCCCCTGCCGCCGGTTGTGGCCGAAGCCCTGCGCCATGCCTTGCTGCACCTCATCCGCAACGCCCTTGATCACGGCATTGAACCCCCGGCTGAACGGTTGGTTCAGGGCAAGCCGGTGGAAGGGTGCCTCCACTTTGGTTGCTACCGCCACGGCCAGACTCTTGAACTCCGCCTGGGCGATGACGGGCGCGGTCTGGCCTTGCATAAACTCCACGCCAAAGGCGTCAATCACGGCATTTTTCAGGCAGATGCTCCTCCACCCAACCCGCAGCAGGTGGCCGGGCTGGTGTTTCAGTCCGGTCTGTCCACTGCCGAGCGGGTCTCGCAGATTTCAGGACGGGGAGTCGGCCTTGACGCCGCCCGCGCCCTGCTGCGCGAACAGGGCGGCGATCTGGATATTTGCCTGCTGGATGCCCCCGCCCGGCTGGATTACACCCTGTTTGAGTTCATCATCCACCTGCCCGAATCTGTCGGGAGTGATGCCCCATGAGCAGTCCGGGGCTGCTGTTCCTGCTGGGCTGCCTGAGCGGCATTTGCCTTGCGACCCTGATTCTGAATGCTGTCTGGCGCAGGCGTCAGCGTGAGGAGAGTGACCGCATCCAGGGGGACATCGACCGCCTGCGCGGTTTGGTACGGGAGCAGGAGGGCGATCTGGTCAGAAAAAACCATCAACTGGACGTCCTGAGAAAAGAGGCCGATCAGCACGAAACCCTGATCGCCCAACTGGAAACCCGCCATGAAATACTCGCCAGCCGGTTACGCGACTACCAGGCAGAACGGGATCAACAGGACGAGGAGCGTCAGTCCAGAACCCGGCTGGAACGGCGGATTTTCAGCGAACATTTCCGCAAACTGTGCGATGAAATCACCCTGGCCCGGGGTTTTGCAGACATTTTTGAACGCTGGCATGAGAGCATGAATTCGCTCATGGTGCAAAACAATGAAATGCACCGCCAGAATGAGCGTTTTACCGCCATCGTCCAGGATGTAGTCATGCTGTCCCTCAATGCAGCCATTGAAGCGGCCCGGGCCGGTGATAATGGCCGTGGATTTGCCGTGGTAGCTGAAGAAGTGCGTAAACTCGCCCACAGTTCGGAGGGACTGTCACGCGAATACAGCAAAAACCTGTACCGCAATGATCTTATTACCACCTCGACCTTTCAGGATATTCAGGCCGGCGGCAAAATGATTACCTCCGCCCTGGTCAGTATTGACGTACTCAGTCAATCCCTGAACCAGCAGTTATGGCAGCGGGAGGACGAATGATCAGCGATTCGGCCACCCACAGCCTGGATCGGCTGTTTACCGGTATTGTCACTCATCACCTCGAAGCCCTGACGGATTCTTCCTGTTCCATGCAAGCGATCCAGGAGACTGCCGAAGCCGGTGAGCGCGAATTTGCCCTGATTACCCTGTCTTCCTCCGCATTCAAATGCCTTGGCATTTTTCATTTCAACGACAGTCAGGCGGCCCGCCGTCAGTTCAACCGAATGTCGTCCGTCGCCCTGGACCGGTTTGGGCAACAGGCGTTCAGGGATGCCTTTCTGGAATTCTGCAATATGTGTTATGGCAGCCTCAATCGCGAACTGGTGGCTTATTTTCCCCACCTCGGCATGTCGACGCCCTATTTTCTGCCGCGTGATTGCCTGCCCTTCATCACTGAACTGAATCCGGGGTTTAGCCGACATTACCGTATCCGGCTGAAACCCGACTTACTGCTCCAGGCCAGCCTGCATCTTTGTGATTTCGGCACGGTCGATTTCACCGCCCGCACCGCTGATTCGACTGAGGAAACCGGTGAACTGGAGTTATTCTAACCCTCGCGATTACCCTAAGGTCACTGCATTGAATACCCCACAAACAATACTCAGCAAGGTTCTGGTACTGGAAAATGATCCGGACTGTCTTGACCGGCTTAAACGGTTTTGTGATGCCGAGGGACTGATTGGTGTCCGGGTCACACCGGGTCATCTGCTCAAGGTATTGAATTCCACCCTTGATCTGGGAGCGATACTACTGGCCGAACCCTATGCCGGCAGTACTCTGGAAACCCTGGTTCTGGCCCGTTACATCCGCCAATCACGTCCGGAACTGCCGATTTTCCTGCGTCAGGAAGAATCCGGCGGGACTGATGCGGTCGACGGCCTGACCGCCCTGGCCAGCGCGTGCTACACCCGGACGGACATGACGCCACTGCGGCAAGGTCTCAACCGGTATCTGTTCAGTCTGCTGTATCCGGACAGCCTGGTAAACGGCATCATGGAACTGAGCCTTAACGCGCTTGCCCACCCGTTTCCTGGTCTGACGGTGGCCTGTAACGCCCCTCGTCTGGTCAGGGATCGCATCATTTTCGGAGAAGTTTTCACCCTGATTCCGCTCGAAAGTAGCTGGTTCAAGGGATACATGCTGCTACAGACCGAGGAAACCGGCCTGTTGCAACTGGTTGAAACCCATACCGATTTCAGGCGGGTCAACAACCTGCTTTCGGAAATCACCAACCTGATCTGGGGGGCCTTCAAAAATCGCTACATCCCCGCCGACGATCCAGGTACCCGCTCGCCGGTGCAGGTACCCATCGTCATCAATCACGCCCACCACTACGTTTCGTTTGGCTCCGACCACCCGCACCTGTGTTTTGAATACACCCTGGCCAACCCGACCGGTGAGGTCATTCTCAATTTTCAACAGTGGTTTGTATTCAATCTGAACTGGTCACCGGAACGATTCCACGAGGTGGCCGACTGCATGGCCGATCTGGTTGAATCCGGCGAACTGGAATTATTCTGACCCCCTCCCTGGTAGTGCGGCCATCCTGGTGGCGCGGCCATCCTGGTGGCGCGGCCATCCTGGCCGCGAGTGGTGAATAGCGAATGGCGACG
>CAIVXW010000372.1 GCA_903910005.1 uncultured Methylococcaceae bacterium | reverse complement strand
GGGGAATACCGAGCCGGAAGGTGCAGACTGAGTGTGGTTTGAGCAAACAGTGGGCCACCCCTGAAAACCGGTAAAATCAAGGGTTTGACGGGATTGATGGCCAATGTCGGCAGTGGCATTTGCCCTGCGGCTGCGGCATTTGACGCAGCACGGTGATTGGCTGATTATCACACGCCCCCGCCCAACCGCGTTTCAGTCTCTACGGATTGGTTTCAGGGGGGGATCAGAGAAGGTTGGGGGACAGGGTTCGAAACCACTACTTATTTGCTGCCTGAGTCGAGATGCACAGCGCGTATCCCGAGTGCAGGTTACCAAAAAAGCCCCCGGGGTATCGCCATGGCGTGAGAGCAGCCCATGGCCCATTCGAGTTTGTTCCATCCGCCTCCAAAGCTTGCTACACGGATTTGCGTAATCCGGTGAAGTAACGCTCGGGACTGAGGGCGACGTCCGGTTGCAGAACTGGGGGCGGATGGCAGTGGCACAAACCCTAGACGGTGGCTTTGAGCTTTTGGCTGGGGATGATGTCTTCCAGTCGACGCTTGCAGGTTTCCACACCGAACAATGCTACCAGAATCACGGCGAGTGTCATGGGAATGGCACCTATCAGGGCAACCGTCGTGATCGACGGTGTTGCCATACCGAACGAAACCAGGGCAATAATCATGACTCCCCCGGCTTTGCTGGCACCTGCGGCAAAACCGGTACCGCGTGCACGGATGCGGGTCGGGTAAATCTCCGAACTGTATACGGACAGCACGGCAACGACTGAGCTGATACCCCAAATTGGCACGATCAGCAAGGCATACAGCAAGGTTCGATTTTCAGCAATGGCATCACCCACAGCCACAAAACCGAAGAGGGCACTGGCTGTCAACACGCCCAGGATAATAATGGTTTTTTTACTGCTCCAGAAACCATACATCCAGGCCACTATAAAGGTTAATGGAAAACCCATAAGGGCAGCATTGCGGAGTATGGCATCCGCTTCGGTAAAGCCTATCTTTCTGAGATTGGTCGGGATCCACAAATTAAAGCCAAACATAACCAGGCCGGATCCGACGGCCAGCACGGTGACCAGCAGGGTAAAGCCCAGATTGTCCCGTGCGAAAAGCTGCTGCCAGGAGCCTTTTGGCTGAACCTGCGGAGTATCCCTCGCGATTTCAGGTATCTTGACGATGGATGCGCCGTAGCGTCTCATGACGGCGTGTGCTTCATCTGCCTGGCCATTCACCAGTAAAAAGCGGGGAGATTCAGGTATCCAGCGATTGAGCAGGATGAACAGCACGCCGGTGGGCATGCCAATCAGCCACAGAATACGCCAACTGTATACGGGAACCAGTTCAGCCGATAACCAACTGGTTAAAACATAGGCACCGGCGATATCCGCACCCACCAAAATCATCAGCCAGCCACGGTGACGGGCAGGAATGGTTTCTGCCAGCAAGGCATAACAGATGGGTAACATGCCCCCAACGGCCAGTCCCATGATGAAACACATGATGAGGTTACCCTCGAAACTCGGCATGGCTCCGCAAATTGAGGTAGCGATGAAGCCAATGCCCGCATAGAGAATGGAAGCACGCCGTCCTATTCTGTCACCCAACCATCCCCAGACAAAAGAACCCAGAACCGTTCCGGCAATTCCGGTCAGTGCGATCCAGACAGCCGGCAGGGTGCCATTGGGATTCAGCGGAGACTTGAGACCATACTCTGCCGTCATACCGGGCATCACGAAAGCCAGCGAAGTGGGTTTCATGATATCAATGGTCACGGCAAGAGCCATAGCCAGAAGCAGACTGACATGGGTCAGATTGAGTGGGGCGTCATCCAGGGTACTGACCCGAATCTGGTTCGCCAACTCAGCCTTGGCGACTGCCGTCCGGGGATAAAGCCCGTACAAGCTGGCCAGCATGCCGATCACAATCGCAACCATACCCATCAGCATGCTGTCATCCATGGGCATGCCTGCCATCCTGAAGCCGTTGTCCCGAGCCATCCAGTACATGGGCAAATGGCCCGCGACACCGGCTGTTACCAGGAAGACGCCAAGCCAGAATGCAATGGGGTGGTGAAAGGACACACCACCCAGTCGCAGCGGTTGGTCGCTTTGTTTATTTTTGAACTGTTTAGTCATGATTGGGTACCTGTTTCCCCTGTAATCAAGGGGGTGGCTAACGATGAAAACTACCCCGGACAGCTACTCGATACCAGTACACCTGGCGGATCGCGAAGCTGAGGGATAGAGATGAAGGGTCGGCTTGCCGGTTCGAGCGACGGGCAATACCGGCGGTCTTGCCATAAACAGAAAAAGGGAGGGAAAAATAGAAGGCACAGCGGCATCCATTTTCCCTCCCACGCCTTCTTCACGCCAGAACGCGTGTACAAGGACTCAGGTTACATTTTGAAAGAGTGGCAACGGTTTTTGCTCAAAAAGGACTCAAGATCAATCGCGGTGACTTGCGGATCTTCCGGTTTCAGGGAGCAGCGCTGCAAACCGTGGTTGACGGTACGCGGATCGTCCTTTTCCCAAAGGATGAATCCATGGCGTTCCGGATCGACACAGAAATGATCTTCGTCCGTCGGAGCGCGGCGCGTGCGCGAATCCTCCATCATCCACTCGATCAAGGAGGTCGGCTACACGATTCGCCACATCATGAGCTATCCCGATCTCGCGCGGTTTCTGCTCGCCTACTTTTTCTATAACGACGCGATCCTTACGGT
>CAIVXW010000371.1 GCA_903910005.1 uncultured Methylococcaceae bacterium | reverse complement strand
CGGTATTTGATCCGGTTGCAGGCCCAGATGCCCGGCCAGTTGCTCCAGAGCCTGGCGTTGGGCCTCCGCCGTGCCTCCGCCGGCTTCTCCCACCAGGTTCTCGTAACGCAGGCACGGGCAAGCCTGAGCTTCATGCCATCCCGTCATTGCCCGGCACCATTCGACGAAGGGTGGAATCGTCATCCTTGCCTGGGGTGCAGGCCCACCCTCCAGCAAAAAATCCAGCCGATGTGCCTCAGGCAGGGAACGCAGATCGGCTTCCAGGAAATGCCGTTGCGGCATGGTGCCCGGATTGAGTATGAAGGCCAGCAGCGATACCACGACCGCACGCGGATCGCGCATGATGAACAGGGAGCGGTAGCCCAGTCCGGTCAGCAGTTCCGGCAACAGGGGGTTCCAGGGCACGTGCCCAAGCAGATATCCCCCCTCGGGCATGGCCGCCAGCCAGCGTCGCAAACACGGTAAGGGTACCGGCCAGGATCCCAGTGCCCCCACGTCGACGGTGGACTCACCCGGTTCCGATGCCCCTTCCGCTTCCAGAGCCTCGCGCACTTCCCTATAATTGAGAAACCTGGGAGTCGCGGTCGTATCCAGTTCGAAGTGTTCGCGATAGCCGCACATGGCCACCGCCTGAGCCAGCAAATGGGTACCGCTCTTGGGCACGGAATTGATCAATATTCGATATTTCAGCATGGGTATTCTAGTGTTTGGATCGTAGATCATACATAATGCCTGCGATGTCGTCAGGGATGCCCGTAGTTGAGCAAAAATTTTTCAGTGAAAGGAATCCGCAAGCATGGCGACAGCCGTTCAAAATGTTACCTCACCGCCCCGGGCGTTGGCGCGTAAATTATTGATTTCCGACGCAAATTGCCCCGTACATTACCAAACCTGGCGGGGCAGCAAGCTTTTTTTATCGTTCGTCCATGAGCATATCCTACTACATCCGTGAGGAATTTCCCGAAACCGTGCTGGCTCCCCCCCTGGAACGCAGCTTGTTTGAGTTGACTTTGGGCAATTCGGTCGTACAGGCACTTTACGTGGTTGCTGAACTGGATATTGCCACCCGGTTGGCCCGGGGGCCTGAAGATTACCGGGTTCTGGCAGAAACGCTGGAGGTTGATGCCGAAGGCCTGTACCGGGTACTGCGATTTCTGGCCAGGCTGGACATCCTGGCCCGGATCGACTCCCATTGCTTCGCGCTAACTCCCCTGGCGGAACCCCTGCGGGACGATCATCCGAGATCGCTGCGCCAGTACCTGCTGTTTCGCGGTGCCGAAGCTTATGCCGCCACGGGTGAATTACTGCACTGCCTCAAAACCGGCGAAAGCGGTTTCCGCAAGTGTTATGGCGTGGATCGCCCGGAATACCTGCGCAGCAATCCCCTGCGCGCCCAGGTTTTCAGTGTGGGCATGAGAGCTGGCACGGACGATCTGGATAAGAAACTGGTCGAAGCGTACGATTTTTCTCCGATCCGCGTCCTGGCCCATCTGGGCGGGGTGGATCGCACTCACGTATTGACCATTCTGCAAGCGTATCCGGCGATGCATTGCCTGTTCCTGGAACAGCCTCATGCCATTGAGTACACCCGCCAGCACCTGGCCGGGCTTGGGCTGCTGGATCGTTGCCAACTGGCTCCGGACAACGAACTGGAAAACCGCCTGGCCGGGGTTGATGCCTGCCTGCCCGCCGCCATGCACCGCCACGGCGACACCGCTGCCGCAGCGATGCTGCAGCGTTATCGCAACGCCATGCCCCCCGGTGGCAAGTTGTTGCTGATTGAGAAATTCGTCAACGACAAAATGCCCTGGACCGTGCTGGAAAACGATCTGACCATGCTGGTCAGTCACGGCACGCAAGCCGGAAAATTGCGCACCCTCGAGGAATATTTCGCCCTGCTGGAGCAAGCCGGTTTGCGTCCTGGCCGTTTCGTTCCGCTGGATGCCGCCTTCGGATTGCTGGAGGCTACGTGTTGAGTCGCCGATCGTCCTGTCCTCTGATGGCTGGCCCGAATCGCCAATCCAGTCCAGCAGTGGCTGGCTGCCTTGCCCGCTGTCACGAAAATGTGACAGACGGGAACGAACACCGGTTAAATGTAGCGGGACATTGGTAAAATACAGCCAGTTGAATTGAGGGCGTATCACAGTTGGACAAACATTCCACGGCAATAGACATTCCTTCCGACCTGCTGCTGCCCACCCCCGTGCGGCAGGTGCTGGAACTGACCCAGGGCAATGCGGTGTTGCAGGCTCTCTACGCGGCCGCCAGGCTGGGCATCGCCGATTTGCTGGCGGAAGGATCCAGAACCTGCGCGGAACTGGCCGAGGCCAGTGCTTCCAATCCGGATGGCTTGTATCGGGTCTTGCGTCTTCTGACCCGTTTTGAGGTATTCGCCGAGCCGGAACCCGGACGGTTTGCCCTGAGTCCGGCGGCGGAGACCCTGCGGAACCGGCCAGGCTCACTGCGCGACTACGTGCTGTACAGTGGCGAGGAGTTCTACCAGGCCTGGGGCAATTTCCTGCAAACTCTGAGGATGCCGGACAGTGCCTTTCAAATCACCTATGGTATGAACCGTTGCGATTACCTGAGTCGCAATCCTGACAAGACAAAGCACTTCGACGCTGCTACCCAGGTGGGTGCTGACCTGTATATCCCCGCTCTGGTGGCAGCCCATGATTTCTCCACGCTGTCCACCCTGGTCGATATCGGTAAGGGGGATCGTCAATATTTGCCGGCCATTCTGCAACGTTGTCCGTGCCTGGGTGGCATCTGGGTTGAAAAGCCCGACCTGGTCGAGTCGGCCCGGCACCGGCTTGCCCGGTTGGGGCTGGCCGGGCGTTGCGAGGTGGTGGCGGGCAATCCCCTGTCGCCGCCGCCCGCCGGGGCCGACGGTTATTTGATCAGCAACGTACATCGTATGGAAAACGGTGAGGTCAGGCGGATACTTGACAACTGCCGTGCGGCGATGGCTGCGGGCGGACGGGTATTTTTGATCGAGCGCTTCATTACCGAACGCTCACCGTGGATGCTCCTGGGCGAGGATCTGGGCCTGAACGTGCAAACCACCGGACGCTTCCGCACCCTTGATGAGTTCCAGGCACTACTGGCGGCAGGCGGATTCCGCCTGCGCCATCTGGCGGCGGTTGATGCCACCTGCGGTGTATTCGAAGCCGAACCGATTGAATAATCCCTCACGAGTCCGTTAATGGCCAACAGCCCCTTTCTTCTCCCTCTTGCCGAGCCCGAACCCTCCACTCTGGCAGCCTTGGCGAACCGGATCGGCGCGGCCTGTCCCCGACCGGACAGGCTGGACGATTTCATGGTGCGCTGGCGCGACTGCTTCACCCGTTTCGGCCAGGATCCGGCGGGAGAATTGTCGTATCGTGACCTGCGCCTGGAATTTTTGGAAGAACTGGTTCCCGCGACCGCATCAATGGAAGCCGATGCCGCGACGGCCTGGGAGGAACTGCGTGCCCTCCTGCACGTAGCCCCGCCGCCCCCGGCCGTCATTGATCCGGGTGCGCTGGCCCGTCATCGGGCACAGCGGGCCGGGCTCACGTCCCTGCCCGACTTCGACCGCCCCCTGTTCATCCTGTCAGCACCCCGCTCCGGCAGTACCCTGCTGTTCGAGACATTGGCACTGTTCCCGGGCGTGTGGACGGTGGGCGAGGAAAGCCATGAACTGATGGAGGGTCTCCCCGCACTGCACCCTGCCGCCTGCGGTTACGCTTCAAACCGTCTGGACGCCACCGCCGCCACGCCGACTGTCACGGCAGCCCTGCGCGAACGCTTCGCCCGCCCCCTGCTCGATCGTGATCGCCGTGCCTACGCCGATCTGCCGGAGACACAGCGTCCCCCCGGCGTGCGTTTTCTGGAAAAAACCCCAAAAAACATCCTGCGTGTGCCCTTTCTGAGGGCCGTGTTTCCCGGGGCTCGTTTCATACTGTTGTACCGGCGTCCGGAAGAAACCCTGAGCAGCATGCTCGAAGGCTGGCGTGGCGGCCGTTTCACGGCTTACCGACCGTTGCCGGGCTGGCCGCATCGGGCCTGGAAGTTCTTGCTGGTACCGGGCTGGGAAAATCTGATTCACCGCCCCCTGGCGGAGGTCGTGGCCTGGCAATGGAAAATGGCTTATTCCACCGCATTAGCCGATCTCGCCGCCTTGCCGGGCGAAAACTGGATGGCCGTGAACTACGCACGCCTGGTATCTGCCCCGCAGGAGAGTCTGGCTCGTATCGCCGCCTTTGCCGCATTTGAACCCGATAGCCGGATGGAACAGCATCTGGCGCACGGCCTGCCCCTCTCGAGCATGACTTTTTCCCCACCCGATCCGGACAAATGGCGTAAACACGCCGGGGAACTGGCGGCGGTGCTGCCGGGACTGCGCGGCCTGGTGGAAACCATCGAGGCCTTGTGCAGCCGGTCGCACGACCGGTGATCCCGTAACAGCCCGTCAAAGCCCCCCGGCATCAAGGCCGGGCGGGACGGGTTAATCGGGCGAGGCGGCCACCCGATCCGCTACCCTGGCAACGGGGCGTCAAGGTACTCCCGCGCATGCTTCCCCGGTTCGCCGCCCCGCAGGAAGTGGCTCAGGCCCGGTGAGCCCAAAGACCCGAACGCCGAATTTCATACCTATTGCACCACGAACGCATGAATCTGGCCCAAATCATCCAGCGTGGCGACGCTGCCCAATGCGCCCTGTGTTTTGCAAACAACAGGATGCCCTCCGCCGGGTTCTGTCGCCCGTCCCGGCCAAATCGCAAGGGGCGCACCGCCAGTATCCCCGGCTGAGGATTCAGCACATGCCAAGCGGCGCGATTGCGGCCTGCTCGATGCGAACATCCAGCAGCGTGGGGCTCTCGCGATGCAGGATTTCTTCGATGTCCAGGGCATCCCAGTCGGCGGCATTGCGGATGACGTGACCGTAGCCACCCAGTCCCTGTGCGATCAGGGCAAAATCAGTCAGCGGAATGGGAAATTCGATCCTGACACTGCTTTTTTGTAACTGGTTCTGGTTGATCATGTTGTAGCTGCTGTCGTTGAGTACGATGTAAACCACCGGCAATTTTTCCGCGACGGCTACACTCATTTCCTGCGAACTCATCAGCCAGGAGCCATCACCGACCAGACAGACTACCGGTGCGGCGCGGTTGGCGAAGGCAAAACCGACAGCGGCACCCACTCCCCAGGCCATGGAAGCGGATTCGATGGAGTACTGGCAGCAACGTGCCTGCCGGTTGAAAAAGTAGTGGATACTCCATGCCATACAGTTGCCGGCGTCAACGACCAGGCGAGTGTCATCCGGCAGGTCACGCATCATCCGCTGCAGCAGAATCTGCGGGTGCATGGGCGTCCGCGTTTCGATGTCCGGCGTGGTGCTGACGCTGATCTGCGGCGGAAACTCACCTTTGACCACCGGGGCGGACGCGGTCGCGGCCGGTACGGGTAAGCCAACATCACGTAATTTCTCCAGCAAGACTTCGAATACCGCCCTGATTTCTCCATGCACGTGCAGTTGCGCTTCCAGGGCACGCTGGAAATAGTAGGGATGT
>CAIVXW010000370.1 GCA_903910005.1 uncultured Methylococcaceae bacterium | reverse complement strand
GGAGTCAGGCTCTCCAGCGGCTCCGCCAGAAGGGCAGTAATGCGTTGTTCCAGCGCGGCGTAAGTGCTTTCAAATGCCGCTTCGATGCGTTCAGGGTGACCGGTGACGGCAGCAGGATCAGGTAAGCCCCAGTGGCCCCGGGCAACCGGTGCCAGGTAAGCCGGGCAGGTTTCTCCGGCTGCCGAATCGCATACCGTGATGAGCAGATCAAACGCAACCGCGCTGAGATCGTCCCAGGATTTACTGGCGTAGCCCTCAACGGGCCAACCGTGACGACTCAGCGTCGCCAGAGCCTGCGGATTGACCTGGCCTGTCGGGTGACTACCGGCACTCCAGGCCTTGAGACGGCTCTGTCCCAGATGATTGATGAGGGCTTCAGCCAGTATGCTGCGGCAGGAATTGCCGGTACAAAGTACCAGTACGTTAAGCGGAGGGGATGACATGCGTGGTTCTCCATAAGCCCGTCAAATCAACAGGCAGGGGTTTCGGGACTGGAATGGGCCGCGATGAGCCTACGCCGCTCGGCATCGGCCTCAAAAACGGCAAAATCGCTGCCAAAACCGTCCAGGTACGTCAGATTGACCTGCAGCACCGGATGCACTGGCGTCGACAGCGAGTAGTACATCCATTTGCCCTGGCGTCTGGCCGTGACCAGATCCAGGTTCCTCATGTACTGCAAGTGCTTGGAAACGGTCGCCTGTTTTTCTTCAAGAATCTCCTGCAAATGACAGACGCACAAACAACCGCCCTGCAACAGGTGCAGTATTCGTAGCCGTTGCAGGTCAGCCAGACAACGATAGAGCGAGGCAGTGCTGAGCTTATCCATGAATTTTTCGGTATATGATAAAAATGGAATGTTATGTTTGCATGACCGCACTGAACCAGTCCGAACGCACCCGACCGGTTGGAACCCGGGCCGGGCGGTGCAGCAAAATCGTGGGGGTTGGGGTATATAATGCGGGTGCGAACCGGTCAAGCGGTTTGCATCGTATCCCATAACATCAAATCAATCAGAGAGGAGCATCATGGAACTCATAACGACCAAACTCGGGCTTGAAATGCTGGCCCGCTGGGGGCATCTGCTGGCAGGGGTGACCTGGATCGGCCTGCTGTATTACTTTAATTTCGTACAGATGGAATACATGAAGGAAGCGGAGGCGGGGGCAAAATCGGACGTGCTGCGCAAACTGGCTCCCAAAGCCTTGTGGTGGTTCCGCTGGGGAGCCGCCTTTACGGTGCTGACCGGCATTATCATCATGGGATTGCGCGGGGGCGGCATGGCGATTGACATTTACGTGGGAGCCCTGCTCGGTCTCCTCATGTTTGCCAATGTCTGGCTGGTGATCTGGCCCAATCAGAAAATCGTGATCGCTTCAGCCGAGCAGGTAGCAGCGGGCGGGGAACCGCTGCCGCAGGCGGCGGAATCGCTGGCCATCGCCGGCCTGACTTCGCGCACCAACGCCCTGTTCTCAATTCCCATGCTCTATTTCATGGGGGCATCGGCGCATTTCATGCACCCCAAATTCAGCATT
>CAIVXW010000369.1 GCA_903910005.1 uncultured Methylococcaceae bacterium | reverse complement strand
CCTGCGTGAAGCGGTGGAACTGGCTGATCGCCTGATTTTTCTGTCGCCACCACCCTGCCGGATCGTGCGGGACAGCCTGGTTCCCCTTGCCCGCACCGAGCGGAATCCGGCCCGGATTGAGGCATTGCATCAATCGCTGCGGCAGGATTTTCCCGAACTTGCCGGCCTGCTGTAGCGGACATTCCGCCCCCTCACCGAGAATTGGCATATAAAGCGACATGGCGGCCACTGGGTAGTGAATGCGCTCGCCCCTGAAGGCGTTTTTGTTCAGAGTCGCTGTAGCAGTTCGCTCTTTTTGCGGCTGAATTCATCCTGGGTAATCAGGCCTTTCTGCAGCAGTTGGCCCAGTTTTTCAATCATGGCCAGCGGGTTGTCGTCACCGACCGGGGGCATGGTGTTGCTGCCAAAGTCGGCAGGGGGCATGGTTTGCGGTTGCGGCTGGCTGACCAGGGCGGGTTGCGTTGTGGTGATCACCGGCAGACTGTCCAGTCTCACCACGCCGTACTGGCTGTTGAACACCCACGATTGCAGGCCGCCGCCCTGTTGCTGGGAGATGCCGGTAATCTGATGGTCAAGGGTGTCGTACAGGGTGATGTGACCGCCCTGATCCAGGGCCAGTCGGCGCACCATCGGGAAGATGGCGTAGCGGGTATCATTCTGGCTGCCGGTGGCTCCGGGCTGGCCCCATTCCTGCGGCCACCAGGTGTTGCCCGTCCCGGCACTAACCGGAGGTGCCATGAATAATGCCGTCCCGCCCATGAGGGCTTGTGACAATTCCTGGCAGACCCCGTCCACCGAGGCCTTGAGGTTGTTGTTGAACATATCGCCCAGCATAATCATGCCGCCCTGCATCCATTGGCCATTGCCACCCAGTTCCGGGTGATAAAACTGGGCCATGGTTCCATTACCCGCAACAACCGCCTGCAGCAAGGTGGTAATGGCATCGGTACTGAATCCGTATCGTTGGGCAATGTTTTGCACCAGTTGTTGTCCGTAGGAGGTTAGTGCCTGCATGGTGAGCCTCGTCGTGGGTGGTAGGGGAGGGTGGATGGTATCCCGGCCATTTTGTGGTAGAGTTTTCCGCTCCAAAACATATCCGGTCAGGAGAATTACAATATGTCAACGTTTAGCCGTCTCATGCCTTCGTTGTTGCCGATGATCACGGTGATTCTGGGATTACAGGCCAATCCGGCCTGGTCCCATGTGGTCAGCGAAGCAGATCATCATGCTTTTGAACACAAATACGCCGATTTGTGTGTCGCCCGGGAGAAAGCCAATCCCAATCGGGTGATTACCTCGGACGACAAACCGCTGATCGCCCTGTGCGAATGTATCGCTCAGGAAGAATCCAGACACCTGACATCCGAGGAAGTCAGGAAATTTGTCAGGGAGAACAAGTACCCGGTTTCGTTACTCATCAAGGCGGGTCAGGCAGAGAGCCTGTGTGGAACCCGTTTACAGCAGTAACGCCCGCAAAAATCCCGCCAAAACAAAAGGCCGTCGACCCGCGAACACGGATCGACGGCCTTCGTCGTTGACATCCCTGTGATTTGACAACGCTCACTCCAGATTGGCGTGACGATGTCTCATTTCTTCTTCCGGGATTCCCTTCTCATGAATGATGTGTGCCACGGTCGCTTCCAGGAAGAACAGCGTGGACAGTTCGAAGGTGGTACCCATCGGCATACCAACCACTTTGCTGTACTGCTCGGGATTGCCGATGCGGAACACCTTGTCTGACAAGTCACCAATGGTGGAATTGTCCTTGGTGGTCAGCAGGGCAATCAAGGCTCCCTGTTCCTTGGCGCGTTTGGTAAACGCGATCATGGTTTCCGTTTCACCTGAACCGGAAATCACGATGAACAGGTCTCCCTTGCGGATGCTCGGCGTTACGATTTCTCCGACGACGTAGGCATCATAACCACCGTGCATCAGCCGCATGGCGAAGAATCTCGCCACCAGGCCGGAACGACCGGCCCCCGTGATGAACACACGGGAAGCCTGGTCGAGCATGGCGGTCAATTGTTCATCATAGCCGGAATCCGTCGCTTCAAGGACGCTGGAAATCTTGTCTATGATAACTTTCTGGTGCATGTTGAAATCCTGCCCTGTCAGGCAGCCGCAGCCAGTTCAAAAATTTCCTTGGCCGCATCGGCAGGAGACGCTGCGCCGTAGATGGCGGCACCGACTACAACGATGCTGGCACCGGCTCTGGCAACTTGTTGCACGGTCGCCTGCTTGATGCCACCGGCAACGGAAATGCGTACCGGCAGACCCAGCTTGGCGATGGCGCTCAGGTCAGCGAACGGAGTCTGACCGGCAGCCTGTGCGTCCAGACCGGTGTGTACCCCGATGATCTGGGCACCCAGCTTGGCGGATTCACGTGCACAGGATACCTTGTCCGGTACGTTGATCAGGTCAACCTGAACTTCTGCATTGTGGGCATTGGCAGCCTTGATGACACCCGCGATGGTGGGCAGACCGGAAACACCCAGCACGGTGCAGATGTCTGCGCCGGCAGCGTAGAACGGGGTCGCTTCGTATTCGCCGGCATCCATGGTCTTGAGGTCGACCAGGATCAGTTTGCCGGGGAATCTTCTTTTCAGTTCACGAACCAGCGATACGCCGTTGTGCTTGATGCAGGGGGTACCGATTTCAAAAATGTCGACATAATTCGCTGCAAGGCTGGCCAGTCTCAGGGTCTGGTTGACGTCCAGTGAATCGAGGGCCAATTGGATCAATGGTCTTGCCATGGTTGCAATCTCCAGTTGTTATAGTTGAGAGGAATGGGTTGGACAATCCGACCGCCAGTGGGTGGCGATCGCCTATTTGGACATGTTTTTCAGGTAACGGGCAACACCGGTTTCCGCCCCGACTGCCTTGGCGGCGACGGCTGGCAGATTCTTGATGTAACGAGCCACACCGGTTTCTGCCACGGCAGCACCCACCGCCGATGCAGAGACACCAATGTTCTTGAGGTAACGGGCTACACCGGTTTCACCGGTCGCACCTGCTGCGGGAGCTACGGCGGCTGCCTGAGCCGGAGCCGCTTCCCGTGATGCCTTGGCACCCGAACGCTTGCTGAACCACAAGGCGAAACCGATCAGACCCAGAACCGCCAGCAAAATCGGCGCATTGGCGGAAAAGGCTTCATCCTTTACCACGGTTCCCTCTGCATCGGAACGGGAGGGCTTTTCGTCAGTCGACACGCTGGACGCGCCGGGCGGTGGCACGATCTGGGCCGGTCTGGCCGCGTGCCTGGCAATCAAGTCCTGATCCTGATAGACCACGCCCGGCTGAAAATTGGCTGCCGGATATTTGGGCTCCGCTCCCGCCAAGGGGCTGGCGAGCAGAACCGCTACGCACAAACCTGTTGTTAAAGTACTTTTTTTCACGTCGTTCCCCTGTAAGTCGAACGGTACAGATAAGTAGTTGAATTAGAACCCGCTACGGGCCAGGGCTGTCTCCAGCCGCTCGGTGTAGTATACGGGGGCGTGCCCACAAATGGAATAGAGAGTTTCCTTCGTAACCTGAATCCAGCCTGACGGCAGATAAGCGGTTACACCTCAAACCATTCCCGTATCCTGATCGGTGACAGCCCCCTCGGAGGCTGAGGAAACCAGTCGGGCGTATTTGGCCAGAACGCCCCGGGTGTAGCGTGGAGCCGGTTTTTGCCAGGTCGACAGTCTTTGGTCAATGTCAGCCTGGTCGAGATGCAGGGTCAGCCGGTGCTGTTCGGCGTCAATGGTGATGGTATCGCCTTCGTGTACGATGGCCAGTGGCCCGCCTACGCAGGCTTCCGGGGTAATGTGACCGACCACAAATCCGTGAGTCCCTCCGGAAAAACGACCGTCGGTGATCAGGGCAACGTCCTTGCCCAGACCTTTGCCCATGACGGCGGAGGTGGGTGACAGCATCTCCCGCATGCCGGGGCCGCCGCGTGGTCCCTCATGGCGGATAACAATCACGTCGCCCTTGACGATGCTGCCGTCCAGAATGGCCTGAAGTGCCTGCTCCTCGCAATCGTATACCCGTGCCCGTCCGGTAAAACACAGGCCTTCCTTGCCGGTGATTTTGGCGACAGCTCCGCCTGGAGCCAGGTTGCCGCGCAGGATAACCAGATGGCTGTCCTTTTTGATGGGGTGGCTGAGGGGGCGGATCATGTCCTGTCCGTCGGGATAGGGTTTTACCGCTGCCAGATTTTCAGCCAGGGTCTGGCCGGTGACAGTCAGGCAATCGCCGTGGAGCAGGCCTGCCTCCAGCAGCAGTTTCATCAGGGGCTGAATCCCGCCGATTTCGACCAGTTCGGCCATGGCATAGCGGCCACTGGGCTTGAGGTCGGCCAGCATCGGAACCCTCTGGCCAATACGGGTGAAATCATCCAGTTCCAGTTCCACCCCTGCCGCCCGGGCCATGGCCAGCAGATGCAGTACGGCGTTGGTCGACCCTCCCAGGGCAATCACGACGGTAATGGCGTTTTCAAAGGCCTTGCGGGTCATGATGTCACGGGGGCGGATTCCCTGTTCGAGCAAGCGGATCACCTGGGCTCCCGCCCGGGCACAATCGACCTGTTTGTCTTGCGAAATGGCGATCTGGGCTGAACTGCCCGGCAGGCTCATGCCCAGTGCCTCAATGGCTGAGGCCATGGTATTGGCCGTGTACATACCGCCGCAGGAACCGGCTCCCGGTATGGCACTGGCTTCAATTTGCTTGAGTTCGGCATCGTCGATGCGATTGTTGGCCCGTGCCCCCACGGCTTCAAACACCGAGACGATGTCCAGTTTGCGGTCGCCGCTACAGCCCGGCAGAATCGTACCGCCGTA
Source organism: uncultured Methylococcaceae bacterium (assembly GCA_903910005.1). Lineage (GTDB taxonomy): Bacteria > Pseudomonadota > Gammaproteobacteria > Methylococcales > Methylococcaceae > CAIVXW01. The sequence goes on along the minus strand of CAIVXW010000369.1, from coordinate 2,037 downwards.
GACGAAAATGGCCGGACGGTTCAGGCGGGCCATGGCCATCAGGCAGCCGGGCATGTTCTTGTCACAGCCCCCAATGGCTACCACGCCGTCATAACCCTGGCAGGCCACGACGGTTTCGATGGAGTCGGCAATGACTTCACGCGATACCAGCGAGTATTTCATCCCCTCGGTTCCCATGGAGATGCCGTCGGAAATGGTGATGGTGTTGAAGATGACGGCCTTGCCGCCGTGGGCATCAACGCCACGGGCAGCCTCGTCAGCCAACTGGTTGATGTGCATGTTGCATGGGGTCACCATGGCCCAGGTTGAGGCAATGCCTACCTGGGGTTTGGCGAAATCCTGATCGGAAAACCCGACCGCATGCAGCATGGCTCGACTGGGAGCCCGCTCCATGCCATCCACGACCCGTGACGAAAAGCTGCGGCTTGTGTTTTTGTTGTCATTCATTGGAGTTGAACCGGTTCAAACGCATTATCGAAGTATCAAAAGGAATTCCATGTACCTTTGCGGTGCCAGCCCAGGCGCGGCAACAACCAGCCCAGTAACATGCCGCCGCCCAGTACCCCGGCTCCGATCAAAAACCAGTCCTGGCGGTAATCATCATCCATAATCTGTTTTTCCCGTTGCAGGCTGTCAAAATCACGCTCAAGTTCCACGACCCGGGCCTGCAACCGGTCACGTTCGGACTGGATCTGCAGGGCATTGCTGGAAGCATGCCTGACCGAAATCAGTTCGGAGTTCAAGCGGTCATTGTCGGAATGGAGTTGGGTCAGGGTCTTGTCACTGCCGTCCTTGCCGTTTCTGAGCTGATTGACTTCTTCCTTGAGACGGCGATTCTCCTCCTGGGTCTGCTCCAGTTTGCGCGACGATTCGTCGTAAAGCACCTGAGTCGGCGTATCGGCGGAAAAATGGCGGTTCAGTATCCAGCCTTCCTCGCCGTTTTCCAGTCTCACCAGGGTATAGCCGTTGTCGTTGCTGCGGAATAAAACCGTAACCGGCGTTCCCCCGCTCAGGTTTTTGGCAACCTTGTGGTGGGCTCCGGGACCTGACCGCATCTGGACATCCAGTTTGTCGGTGACATAGCCTTTTTGCAAGGCTGCATGCAGCAGGCCGGGTAAACAGGACAGCATCAAGGTGAAGATCAGTTTGTTCACGATGGCAGAGTGTTCTGAAAAATTATAAAAAGCCTGTTATGCCAGGATGCCTTCGGCAGAATCCATACCGGATTGCCCCGAACCGCCACGGTATCCATCGGTATTGGCGGAAACCCAGCGATGCGAACCGCCGGGCAGGGTCTCGCGCTTCCAGAAAGGTGCCCGGGATTTAAGCTGCTCAATCAGGTAGCGGCAGGCATCAAAGGCGTCGCCCCGATGGACTGACCACACGGCGATCAGGACAATGGCCTCCCCCGGACTGATTGCTCCAACCCGGTGTATCAGGAGGAGGTCTACCAGATTCCAGTGTTGCCGGGCTTCATCCGCGATACGTGCCAGAAACTTCTCGGTCATGCCCGGATAATGCTCCAGGTACATGTCGCTGACGGTTACCCCCTCGTTGAAATCCCGCAGTGTACCCACGAAGGAACAGGTGGCACCAAATGCAACGCCTGCCTGACTGATGCTGGCCTGATGCGCCAGCAAGGCCGGGTACGGTTCAAACCCTGACGGTTTCAGTTCGATCATGTCTCAGCCGCCGGTCACCGGTGGAAAAAAAGCCAGTTCATCACCGTCGTGCAGAAGGGCTACGGATTTTACATAGTCCTGATTGAGGGCGCACAGGATGTTGTCAGGCCAGGGTTGATCGGGATTGAGCGCATGCCAGGCGTCGATGATACGGCTGCCTTCAGGCACGGCCAGCGATTCACCGGCCCGTCCCAGTTCTTCACGCAGACTGCCAAAATAGAGTACTTGAATCAACATGGCCGGAACGACGTCGTCGGGATGGTGTAGCGTAAGGGGGACGGCGTCATTCTAAACGGTATGCGTCTTCAAGGCGAGTGTCGGCAAAGCCGATTTCTCCTGCCACAATCCGGCGAAT
>CAIVXW010000368.1 GCA_903910005.1 uncultured Methylococcaceae bacterium | reverse complement strand
TTACCACCCGGGCCTGTTTGCCCTGGCTCAGACAGAGCCGACTCAAGCGCGTCATCAACATTGGTGATTCGGCCTGCGATCATCCAGGCGTTCGCGACATGGCCTGGAGCTACCACATCGGCAAGACCGGCGTCTGGATGCTGACCCGTTCGCTGGCGGCCCATGAAGCCGCCGGGGGGGTGGCGGTCAACATGATTTCGCCCGGCTACCTGGAAAACAGCGTGGGTCTGCCACCCGCCGACAGCTTGCCTTCGGGCTGTCACGGAACCTTCGACGACATGCGCCGGGCAGTACGTTTTCTGGCCCTGGAAGCCCCCCCTCATCTCACCGGCTCCAACCTGGTGGTCAGTGGCGGCTGGAACCTCGGCTGATGCAAACCGTTCGCAGCGTACTCATTCACCCCAGCGTGCGGGCCAGTGCCTTCCGGCACAGACGAATCGAATCGTTACGTACCGGAATGATCGACCCGACCTTCCACTATGCCGCCGTCAAACAGGCTGAATTATGGCTCAGGGTGCATCAGCTTCATGCGCCGGGTTCAGTGCAGTCAGACTTCAGGGCGATATACCGTGATCTGGCTGACGATCTGGCCCGATCCCTGGCCGGACAGGCGGTGCATGTCATCGGCCTGGGTTCAGGCGGCGGCGAAAAGGAAGCCTGGATACTGGAATCCCTGCACGAACAGGGCTGCACCCTGCGCTATACACCGGTGGATGTCAGCCCTGAACTGGCCTTGTTGTCGGCTGAAATGGCCGACCGGCGGGTGCATTTTCCCATCGTTCCACTGGTGGGACATCTGTCCCTGCTGGAAGGATCGCCTGACTGGCTGCCCGACCACAACCCGAGCGAAATCCGGGTATACACCGCCTTCGGCCTGACTCCCAACCTGCCACCTGACTGGCTGCCGCGTCAACTGGCCCGCCAACTCAGAACCGGCGATCAGTTGCTCATCAGTGCCAATCTGGCCCCGACCGAACAGCCCGACCAGGCCGATTATCTGCCGGCCTGTCGTCGCCTGATGAGCCAGTACGACAACCCGGAAACCCTGGCCTGGCTACGGCAGGCACTGATCGACTGGGGTATTGCCCCGCTCCTGAGCGAACCGCACTTTGACCTGGCGGAACTGCAGGGCGTCGCCGGTTTTTTCGCCACCAGCCACTGGCTGGACGACACCCGGTTTGACTGGGAGGGACTGCCGTTCACGGCCCGGGCGGGAGAGCCATTGCTGCTGTTCTACAGTTTGCGCTACACCCCGGCCCGGCTGGCCCGTGAACTGGCGGCCTGCGGGTTGACCCTGGGCACCGGCTACGTCACCGGCAACGGTGAGGAGGGGGTCTGGAGGGTTTGGCAGTGAAGCCCGACCGGAACGGCAGGCGTATCTGCCTGCCAGGCCGGATCATCGCCCTGCTGCTTGTTGGTTGCCTGTTCCCCTGGATCAGTCTGGCCGCCGAGGTCAATCTGGCAACGACCGCCAGTCTCACCGATTTGTCCCGTTACGTAGAGATGCTGGAAGATCCGGCCGGGTCACGCAGCCTGGCGGAGGTCATGAGGGTTAACCGCACCGCCTGGACGGGTACCCCGGAACGCATGCTGCAATTGGGTTATTCCACTGCGGTCTGGTGGGTGCGTATCGAACTGGACAACCGCAGTGATGCGGTCGCCACCCGCATACTGGAAGTGGGCTGGCCCCTGTTGAACTATCTGGATGTGTCCGTGTTCGACAACGGTCAACCCGTAACCACGGTTTTGACCGGCGATCAGCGTCCCTTTGCCAACCGTCCCCTGCCAACCCGCACCTTTGCCATCCCGCTCTCGGTCGATCCCGGCCACCGACAAACCGTACTGCTGCGTCTGGCCATGCACAGCGGCATTTTCTATGCGGTTCCGCTACGGTTATGGCTGACTGCGGATTTTCACGCCCAGACCGGTCAGGATAATCTGATACAGGGAGCCTATCTGGGCTCCATTCTGGCACTGTTTCTCTATAACCTGCTGCTGTTTCTGTCTACCCGCGACCACAACCTCCTGCTGTATTCGTTTTATCTGGGAGGTTTTACCCTGTGGAACATTGGTTTCAGCGGTATGGGCCTGCAGTATATCTGGCGGGATGTTGGCTGGTTTAACCTGCAATTCAACCTGTTGCTACCAGCCTATATCCACGGCCTGGCCAGTCTGTTCGTGGTGCGCTACCTGGAAACCCGGGAGCGTGCCCCCGTACTGCACCGTACCATCATGATCGCCACCGGTTTGACACTCGCGATCATGCCCTTCACCTGGGCCAATCAGGTCGGGCTGAAATTTTCAATTATCTGGGTTTGCTATTTCTTTTCGGCAATGAGCAGCCTGTTGATTACCCTCTATCTGGTAGCGGGTATCTGGCTTATGCACCTCCATTTTCGTCCGGCCCGTTACTTTGTAATGGCCTGGTCGTGCCTGTTCCTGGGCATCTTCGTTTACCGTTCTACCCAGTTTGCCGGTTTGGGAATGCCTGACCATCCGCTGGTTGAAAACAGCATCAATCTGGGCTCGGCCCTGGAGTTTCTGTTACTGGCCCTGGCTTTGGGAGATCGGTTCAACCTGTTGCGTAACGAAAAACTGGCAGCCGAACAGGA
>CAIVXW010000367.1 GCA_903910005.1 uncultured Methylococcaceae bacterium | reverse complement strand
GGTTGCACCGTCAATGACCTTGAATTCCATCACGTACACATGATTGCCAAGGATGGCCGTCAGGTCGGCCTGGCCGTGACAACTGATGTCTTCGGGAATAATCCGGGCATCCAGTGAGGCGAAAAAGGCGTACATAACGGATGCATAGTAGCCTTCATAATCTGGCAAGTCATTGGAGGTAAAATTGCGCCAGGGGATGCTGGCAAACAGGCGTTTGATCAGGGTGACCAGACCGGCCAGATTGCCGGTTTCCAGGGCAGCATACAGGGTATCCTGCAACCCCATGCGTTCATTGACAAAATCGGTATAGGCCGCGATGAACTGATCATTCAGGGCACTGCGTACCTCGAAATTGGGCAACCGAAGCGCACACCGGTAACGCCCGTGTCGGGTGAAGGCTTGCTCGATGGTCAGGTAGCCAGCCTGGAATAATAAAGTCACCGGATTGATGCGCTCCACCTCGAATGAATCCAGAATTTCCTCTGAAACTTCCAGATTTTCCAGATCAGGCAAAAAATAGCGGTTTTTGCGAAACAGCTTGATGAGAAAACTGGGGCTGCCGGTCTCGAACCAGTAATTGCGAAAGCCATGATTCTTGTCGATGAATAGCAGAATGTCATACGGGTTATAGACCTTGGCTGGGCCCGTCCAGTTATAGCCGTTATACCAATGACGAACCGCTTCACGGTCGACACCGGCCAGGTGTTCAGCAAAACAGGTGTCAAGGTCCTGTTCGGTATAGCCACACAGCGAGGAATAGCGGGCATCAATTGTGATATCACTCAACTGGTTAATCCCGCTGAATAAACTCACTTTGGAAAACTTGCTGACCCCGGTCATGAACACAAACTGAAGATTGACATCCTGGGCCTTGAGTACTGAATACAGGTTTTTAAGGCCTTCCCGCATGTCGGCGGCGATCTCCGGTTTTTCAATGTTGTCCAGAATGGGTTTATCGTATTCATCCACCAGGACAACGGCTTTCTGGCCGTATTTACGAACTGCCCCGGCAATCAGGTCAGCGAAGACGCTGCTGACACTGTTCTTGTCGGATACCAGGCCCAGACGTTCCAGATTGACTGAGAGAATATCGTGGATTTTTTCATCCAGGGTCTGGCGGCTGTCGAGTACGCCCGCAGCAAAATCAATCACAATGACCGGAAAGCGGCGAGTCCAGTCCCAGTGATCGTGAATGTAGAGCCCCTCAAACAGCCGTTGATTCCCCTCAAAAATTTCCTTGAGGGTATCAAGGAACAGGCTTTTGCCGAATCGGCGCGGACGGGACAGAAAAAAGGCTCCAGGTTGTTTAACCAGGTGATAGGCCAGTTCGGTTTTATCGACATAGACAAAGTTATTGTCCAGTATTTTTTCGAGGCTATTAATACCGATTGGAAGATTTTTCATGGTTGATCTCGTTGTTTATCTGGTCGATCCCTGGCAGGGGTTGAGGCAGTCACACGGCACCCACACGGTCTGGTACCTGCTTCAACCCGGGCCACCGGTCTCCAGCATCAGTTTGTCAATATAGGAGCGACGTTTTCCCCTGGACAGGTGGGTCAGCAGCAGTTGTTCCATTTCCCGGGGGGTATACCCCTCCTTTATCATCAGGATGCCATCCCGGATCAGGTGAATCTGGCTGATTTCATCTACCGAACTGCTGCGTAATTTTTCCGAGGCCGGTAAAAACAGCAAAAAAGCCAGCAGAGCTCCGTACAGGGTGGTTACCATGGCGACTGCCATGCTGGGGCCCAGGGTTTCCGGAGAAATCTCCGACCCCATGCCCTTGAGCATGTTGATGAGGCCAAGCAGGGTTCCCACCAGACCAAATGAGGGAGCCACTTTTGACATGACATTGAATAATCGAATCCCCTGCTGATGTCGTCCCCGGATACCTTCGATTTCCATGGCGTAAAAGCGTGAAATCCGCGCTGCCGGGCTATCCTTGACCAGCAGGTTCAAACCAGCCCGGATATGGGGGTTGGCTTCGGCGTCAGCCTCTTGTTCAAGGGCATAAATCGAGCTTTGTGCAGCCTTGAAGGATAATTGCAGCAACCGCTCCAGACTGCGTTCCAGACTGACTTCATGATTATTTTTGAACAAACGCACTGAAATCCGGGCAATTCCCAGTACCAGTGACAGGGGAAAACTGATGAGCGTGGCGGCCAGGGTTCCACCCAGTACGATCATGAGGGCTGCCTTGTCCAGAAAGATGTCATACCCACCGCCCATCAGGGCAATGGAACCAACCAGCAGGGCAATGCCGGAGATAATACCGATGAGTGTAGACATGCGGATTCAGTTGAGTTGCTGATAATACTGCAAAACCCGGTTGACATAGTCGCGGGTCTCGGCGAAGGGAGGAATGCGGTTACCGTATTTGATGACGTTGTTTTCACCGGCATTATAGGCGGCCACAGCCAGGCGGACATCCGAACCAAACAGGCTGATCAGGTCGCTGAGATAATGGGCTCCACCCTCAATGTTCTGCACGGGATTGTAGGGATCGTTAACCCGGTAACGGGCGGCGGTATCCGGCATCAGTTGCATCAACCCGATCGCTCCTTTGGGTGAGAGGGCGGAGGGGTTATACGCCGATTCAGCCCGCACTACCGCATGCAGCAGGGCAGTATCCAGATGATACTTGCGGGCTGCCAGACGGATGGCTGGCTCATACTGCTGGCGATGGGTAGGATGGGTACGCCACTGGCTGCCCGCCAGTGAGGGCCAGACTACGGAGGTCACCGGTCGATCCGGTCGAGTCGGGACGGGATCAACCCGGGCCGGATCACTTTTGATAACAAGCTCATACCCGGAATGCTTTGGGTGATCGGTGTAATGTATCCGCCCCAACCCGTCTACATATTTATAGACATCGGCCTGGGCCATACCGAGGAACAGCGACAGGCCGAGCAGCCAGCCAATACGGTATCCAACATTCATGAGGTACTCCTGAAGTCAGTTAGTGTAAACGCAGACGGTTGGCATTGGTGACCACGGTCAGGGACGACAGGGCCATGGCGGCACCGGCGATCATCGGGTTAAGTAATAGCCCGAACAGGGGATACAGCACCCCTGCCGCGACCGGAATGGCCAATACGTTGTAGATGAATGCTCCCAGCAGATTCTGGCGAATGTTATTCAGCGTGGCCCGCGACAAGGCCATGGTTTCCGGGACTTTCAGCAGCGAACCACTCATGATGACCAGATCACCGCTTTCGATGGCGATGTCGGTACCGGCTCCGATGGCAAAACCGACATTCGACTGAGCCAGGGCCGGTGCGTCGTTGATTCCGTCGCCCACCATGCCAACCCGCTCGCCCCGCTCCTGCAACAAACGCACGACCGCTGCCTTCTCCCGGGGTAACACCTCGGCCCGTACTTCGGTAATCCCGACCTGGCGGGCCACCGCCCGGGCCGTTAGCGTATTGTCACCGGTCAGCATGACCACCCGGATGCCCGCTTGCCGCAGTTGGCGGACGGCCTCGGCAGAATCCGGCTTGACCGGATCGGCGACACTGAGCAACCCGACCACCTGTCGGTCTACCGCCAGCAGCACCGCCGTTTGTCCCTGACCCGACAGATGGGCAAGCCGGTCGGCAAAACCGGAGCAATCAATCGCCTGTCCGGCCAACAGGGTTTGATTGCCCAGCAGAACCGCCCGACTGTCAATCAGACCGGAAATCCCGAGTCCGGACAATGCGGCAAAGCCCTCACAAGGCAGAAGCGGTAACTGCCGCTCGCGGGCTGCCTGCAGAATGGCCAGTGCCAGCGGATGACCTGAGCCAAGTTCCAGGCTGGCGGCCCATTGCAGCAGTTGATCCTGTGTCCAGCCCGCGACCGGTTCCAGTTCGGTCACGGCAGGCTTGCCCTGGGTGAGGGTGCCGGTTTTATCGAGTACGATACAGGTGAGGTTGGCGGCACCTTGCAGGGCGTGACCCTGACGGATCAATATGCCTTTACTCGCTGCCTTGCCGACCGCCACCATGATGGAAATGGGGGTGGCCAGCCCCAGGGCGCAGGGACAGGCAATGACCAATACGGTCATGGCGGTGACGAAGGCATACCCCAGCGAAGGTTGCGGGCCTGCGATCCACCAGAGCCAGAAGGTCAGCAGGGCGATGGTGACTACCACCGGTACAAACACGGCAGCAATCCGGTCGACCAGACGGGCAATGGCCGGTTTGGTCGCCTGGGCCTGGCGGACGCTGGCGATGATGTGGGCCAGTACGGTATCGCGTCCAATCCGGGTTGCCCGGAACAACAGCGAACCCTGCTGCACCACGGTGCCGGCTACGATCTCCTGACCGACGGTCTTTTCCACCGGCAGGGGTTCACCGGTCAACATGGATTCATCCAGCGTCACCTGTCCCTCAATGATCTGGCCATCCACCGGGATTTTGTCGCCGGGCCTGACCCGCAGGATGTCATCCAGACCCACCTGGGCAATGGGAATAGCCTGCTCGACGCCTTCGCGTATTACCCGGGCGGTACGCGGCTGCAAGCCGATCAACTGCCGTATTGCGAGGGAGGTCTGCCCGCGAGCCTTGATTTCGAGCGCACTGCCCAGGTTTATGAACGCCAGAATGATGACCGCTGCCTCAAAGTAGGCATGTTGCGCCAGCAGGGGGAATTTTCCGGCGAACAGCAGGGCGATGGTGGAATAAAACCAGGCGGCTCCGGTGCCGAGTGCGATCAGTGTATCCATATTGGCCTGCCGGTGCTGGAGACTGTTCCAGGCTCCCCGGTAAAAATGCCCGCCGGAATAGTACATGACAGCCAGGGTTGCCAGTGAAATCGGCCACCAGAGCCAGGCGGCGCCGACAGCGGCCAGCCCCGGGAACCAGCCGAGATGCTCACCCAGCATCAGCGGGATACCCAACGCGGCGGCACAGGCTGCCCGTTTGAGCAAGTCCTCATGATGGGCCTGTTCCCGGGCATCGTCGGCACCGGGTGCGGCGATGTCCTCCATGACGGCCGCTTCGTAACCGGCGTCCCTGACCGCCTGGCGCAACTGTTCCAGTGGTGCGGAACCCTCAATCAGCGCACTGTGGTCGGCAAACAGCACACTGGCCGTCTCCACACCGGGTACCGAGCGCAGGGCTTCTTCCACTGCCTGCACACAACCGGCACAGCGCATACCGGCGATGGAAAGACGCAAGGTGTTCGGATTTGAATCGGACGGGGTTGGCATGAGGGTTCCTCCTTTGGTCTGGAATGAAAAGCATCGGGGGGATTATTTTGACCGGATCAGGCAGGATGCGCTACCGAAACCGTTTGAAGTTTGGTAACTACTCACCCTCCCCGCCTCTCTGATAGACTCTCCCGGTGAACTGAGCGGCCACCCACCTAACACAAAACGCTATCTGGCTTGTAGGCCTTGGCAACGGCACTCTCCAGGGTGAGCGTTGGCACCGCGTGTCGTAGCACTCCGCACACCTGATGCCTCTTGCAAAACGCCACCAAAATCCTGGTATCTCGTGTGCATGAAAAGCACAAACAGAACCACATCAGACATTCGGGCTGCGGGTCGCCAGATCCGGGCAGCATTTATTGAGCTTGGCCGGGCGAGTTATCGCGGAGTGGCGGAGCGGATTGGGCGGTCAAAAAGCTGCCTTCATCGACACGAACAGGCCCGACGACGACGCAACCAATATGCAGAGTCAGCGTTGT
>CAIVXW010000366.1 GCA_903910005.1 uncultured Methylococcaceae bacterium | reverse complement strand
TTTACTCAAATCATCAACAATCCCTACCAATGGCAAAAGGCCTTGTATAAGGAGGTCGTTTCTTCATTCATCACGGAATTCATCATCGGCAAGGATCATTTGAACCCACAATTTCGATCTTCCGTCAATGCGTAAGCTCTATGGAACCCTTGCGAACGTCCGCCTCCCCCCCCCCGTGTATACCACCGTCAGGCGGTGTCAGTTTTTTCGCTTGGCTGCGACGTTTTTGCGGGCAATGCGGGTGTGGTAGTGGGTTTTCAGGAAATACGCCTTTAGACGACTGAGGAGCGGAATGTCTGGTTAACTATTGGATTACGATGGGAGTAAACACGTTGCCAATGCAGATTGTATTGACGCATCCAGGGTGTCGACCATTTTTTCCATAGGGAACGGATCAAATATATTGATACTGGCACTGTTCTTTTTGATGATTACTTGCAACTTATTAGCCAAGCCTGGCTCGCCTTCCTTTAGATATAAATTGTATAAGGCTTCCCAGTGGTTGCCGCCAACGCCGTGAAAGTTAAGCTGTTTGGCTTCGGCAACAGCCTTGCCACCATTAATGATTTTTCTGATGAAATGAGGCCTGGAACGGACAGAAAATTCCCTATAGATTAAATCCGGACTACAAAAATATTTTTTTATTTCATCACCGTCCGGTCCGAAAATCCGATGGTTACCTTGGCTGATTTTAAAATCCAATCTGGCCCGCATGATGACTTTATTTGAAACATGGTTAGTCGGCCTGCGGTGTTGTATGCGATGAAAAAACACATCGTCCTCTTCCGTGGATTCATCTTGGTGCAAAAGGTACATGCTCTTCGTTACGATGATGGCCGCCGCATCCTCGGGTATTTTGGCAAGCAAGGTATGCAAGGGCCGGTTTGGGCAAAGGAATTCATCGGCATCTATCAAGGCCAGCCATTCAAGGTCTGGCCATAAGGTCATCACGAACCGACTGGCCCCTGTCATTTTCTGGCCCTGGAAATAAGCGGCCACGGGATCATGCAGCAAAAAAACCTGCGCTGCGGCAAAAATTTTTGCAAACTGATTGATGCGTTCAACGGTACGGTCTGAAGACTGGTTGTCTATAATAAAAAACTTGCGGAAACCCAAGCCATAGTGCCAAACCAGATTGTATAAAACAATGTCTTCTTCATCTTTTACCATCGTCACAAATGCGGCCTTTTCCAGGGGCTGATGGCCCTCAAGGCAAATTGGCCGGGCATTACTGTCGTCCATTTTTGCTAAAATACTGGCAATAGCATAACTTCTTGGATCGTATGCCTGGATTCCGGAAAGCCCGCAAACCTGCTGATAACTGCCTGCATCAACCAGAAAATTTGCAAGCAATTGCCGGATTGTGGCATTTTCCTGTTTTTTATTGGCTTGTTCGAGCAGCCTGATAGCCTCCTTAAGCTTGTTTTTCTGTTTAAGCACCTTTGCTTTGCGGATAATTTCCAGGGTATTGGTTGTTGGATCAACGACTGAAGACTGCGATTTATTTGTCATATTTTTACTTTTAGGTTCAGTTCCATCATGGTTCAGTAATGAACAGGTTATTGCGACTCTCCAGTCAACTACTCCCATCGTACCCCAATAATGAACAGGTCACTCCCGTTACCGGGCCAGGTAAAATTTTGTTTATGTGATGGTCGAACACAGGGATACTCGGTGGCATCAATCAGTGCCTCAAGGCTCGAATCCAGAGATGCCCTGAACTCCTCAGGCGAGGAGAACTGGGTTGCGGGTCGGTTAGTATGTTTTACTTCAAAAACGGACATTTTATCAAAATAAGCGCGTTTCAATTTCAATTTTTTATCCCGAATTCACGCTAACATTAGCGTGCCTGAAGTGTCTTCAAAAATGCCACAATGGAACTTTGCTCTTGCAGAGTCAGACTCGCAAAAGTATCTCGTGAACTACGACCCTCACCCCCATGCATGAGAATCGCTTCACTAATGGTGGAAAGATCGCCACGATGTCCATAAGGCGCAGAACTGCCTACGTCCCATAATTTTCTGGTAATAAAGTACTCGGTACCCGGATGTCCGTCCTGGTCAGGACGACCCTGAGACAGTTGTTCATTACAGAAGAAACGAACCGGATTCGGCTGACTCGCATCATCACAAAGATTATGGCGTTTCAAGTCAGTGTATGCTGCCACAGTTTTGCCAGGTAAGGCGATCTGGTAGGTCTGCGTGATATCATGCCATGTATTGGCAGGGTTATATGGATTTGGCTCTGTGAACTTTCCGGAGTTCAGATACAGTGCCGGAGTATGACATTCTGCACAGCCTGTCTGACTGAATAGTGTCTGACCTTGCTGAACCTGCCGTATACTGGAAGGGTCTGTAGGCATCATTTGTTTTGGTATTGGTAAGTGAGCCTGCCATAGCGTCGCAGCCGTTACATCGCCGATAGTCATTTCACGGTCGATGCCGTCCTCATCAAAATCCCCGATAAAGCGTTCTTCTGCCTGTATGCCGTGATGATGATTAAAGGCATTCACCGTAAACTGACGCAGTGAAGTGACTACGCCTGCCTGATGAAATGGCTTTATGACCAGATCACTATCTATACCCCAGGCACGAGTGACCTTACCGGCTCGCTTCTCAATCTTGAACGCTATGCCTTTGGTCTTCAGCAGGTGGATCCCATCAGCCAGATTACTGGCTTGGGACTGTAGGTCGTGAGTCATTTCACGAGCCAGCATTTCTATGGAACCAGAACCTTGCATGCCCAAGGTATTGCGCTCATTGCTTTGATTTCCGGCTACGGAGAAGGTGACCGGATCCTTCGCCTGCGCCAGTACGAATACATTGGCCACAAAGTCCCCCGATCCTCCTGCGGATGGTTGGCTATGGCATCCCGAACACGAGTTGGAATCGGGTCCGGAAGTACGCAAAAATGCAGGCTGTATCGCCACTCTTTTCTCACCTGTTCCAGTTGTGGCGGGACGACCCAGGCCATCACAGGCATTGGGCTTCTGTATGAAAAACTGCCCGCCATGAGCCAAAAGCTCCTTCAGGGAATAGCGTCCCTGCATGATGTCGGCTTGCTCTATATGAGAAAAGTTGCCTGATTCCGATGGCAAGCATTCAGCCTGCACGTTAGAAGAAATCAGAAATACAAGTGCGATGATGCCATGCATAAGTAACCAATAACAGTATTTTGTTTGAATTAACACTGGCTTTATTGATATTTTGTTCATGGTATTTATGGTATTTCAAACCCAATTGCATCTTTCTGGATACCGATTTTTTCAAAAATCCATGAGTTCATTTCTGCACTCGAAGCATCTTTGCAGGTGATATTTGACAGTAATTTACCGGCTTTCTCAACAACAACACCTTGCCTGTCCCAGCCTTTTCCAGTTCCTGAATAGACAACGTAGCTATATGTACCTTTATTGAAACGCATATACGTACCACCTCCACCGCTGTACATTAAAGTGCCTGCCGTGAAGAATTGGCCAGGGTGAGCTTGAGACTCCGGAAAAGAGAGTTCAACCTTTTCCCTGGTGCCAAAACGATACTGAACATACCCTGTATCAGGGGATAAATTTTCCGATGAACAGACTGAAACAAGCTTTTTTCCGGTACCACATGAAAAAATAATTTTTTCTTTCATTTGGCAAAGATTATTTTTTTTGTCTACTGCTTGCACGTGCGTTGCAATAACGGTTGCTGCACATAAAATTATTATTCGTTTCATACTCCCATGGTACCCCAATAATGAACAGGTCACCCCCGTTACCCGGCCAGGTAAAATGCGGATTCGAGACGAATTCCGTGTGTCCAATTTTGGAGGCGGACGGGAGTAAAGATGCCATTTTGCAATTTTTTTTGCAAGTCCTGAAAAAGCGGTGAATCGGTGTCCTGAGCAGTCTCTTGCTGCTGAAGAACAGGAGTTCGTGAGCATTCCGGAGGAATCGGTGAGGAGTCCGTCCCCCGTGCTACCGCCGATACTGCAACTGAATCCGCCCGGAGCCAAATTGTCGTTTCAACTGATGCGGCAGGGTATCGTACGGTCTTACTTTCCAGTCAGCTCCCAACTCCAGCAGGGTTTTGGCGTGTTCGCTGTGGTATTCAATGAATACCGGGCAGGAACCGCCCTGGTAAGGGCGCAGAAGGTCAATGACGTCGACGGGAGAGGGCAAGTCGGCCCGTTCGGTTACCGTCAGGAACCAGTGCAGGGTGACACTTTTCAGTCGGGCTGCGCGGGCCTGTTCCAGGGTATGGAGACGCTCGGCCGTGAGACGGGGTTGTCCGGCAAATTCATCAAACCCCAGATTGCCTTCCACTACCGGCA
>CAIVXW010000365.1 GCA_903910005.1 uncultured Methylococcaceae bacterium | reverse complement strand
GGTGAATGGCAGATGGCGCAGTGGAGCGGCCATCCTGGCCGCTTGCGGGCGAATGGCGAGTGCCCACTGCCCACTGCCCACTGCCCACTGCCCACTGCCCACTGCCCACTGCCTACTGCCTACTGCCCACTGCCTACTGCCTACTGCCTACTGACCACTAACCACCGCCCACTGAAGTACCCACACCATGCACCGCTCTGACGCTCCACAGAATCCGTTTCCCCGAATGCCACTGGGTGGCACAGGCAATCATCCACCTGCAGTCAGGCCGTCTCCCCCAACCCAGGAGGAAATTCTGCAAGCCCGGGTCGAGCAAATGCCGCGAGACGTGGGAGCCATGCTGTTGACCGTTGGCTTTGCCGGTTTTGTTTTGCCCGGAATCGTCGGCCTGCCATTTCTTCTGGCAGGCGGCGTCATACTCATGCCTAAAACCACGCAAAAACTGAAGAAAAAACTGGGCATGGAGGATGATTCCCCCCACAATGAATTCGCTGCCCGGCAAATCAACCGATTCCTGGATGATCTCGACCGACGTTACCCCCAGGCCGGGACGGAGTCCTGAGGTGCTGACTGTCAGAGCCACCGCCCTGGGGCTGGATCATCCACTACTGACCGGCATGTTGCTGTTTTTGCCACTGGCTTTCGGCTTGAATGCCCTGGAGGTACATCCACTGCTGACCTTCGTGGTATCGGGACTGGCCATTGTGCCGCTGGCTGCCATGATTGCCCACGCCACCGAAAGCCTGGCCAAAGTGGTGGGAACCGCCCTGGGAGGGTTGCTCAACGCCACCTTCGGCAATGCCACCGAGATGGTTATTTCCATCGTTGCCCTGCAGCAGGGTCTGGTGGAAGTAGTCAAGGCCAGCATCGCCGGTACCATCATCGCCAACCTGCTACTGGCCCTGGGAGCCGGTATGGCCCTGGGAGGATTCAAATACCCCTTGCAGGAATTTCAACCCCATGCCGCCCGCATCAATGCCTCCTCCCTGATTCTGGCTCTGGTTGTCCTGTTGACACCGGCCTCGATTCACTACACCTCGGACGGGCTGGAGCCTGCTACCCTGATTCAGTTTTCACTGGTCGCATCCGGGCTTCTGCTGATGTTTTATCTGCTGTCGCTGTTTTTCTCGATGAAAACCCACAGGCATCTGTACGAAGCCGAGGCAGACAGCGATCTGGAAACCAGCCACGATCAACCGCCGGTAGCCTGGAACAGCGCGGTTCTGCTGGGGGCCAGTATCGTGCTGGTGTTCATTTCCGAGATACTGGTGGGCAGTCTGGAAAAAGCCATCCATACCGTGGGACTGAGTCCGCTGTTTACCGGCGTCATCCTGATTCCCCTGTTTGGTGGTACGGTGGAATACATTACCGTCATCCGCTTTGCCCGCAAGAATAAAATGGATCTGGCCGTCAGTGTGGCCATGGGATCCAGTCTGCAGATTGTCCTGCTGATTGCACCGGTGCTGGTAGTCGCCGGTTATCTGATGGGACAACCCATGAGTCTTGAATTTGGCCCGTTTGAACTCATGGCCATGGCCGTCGCCGTACTGGTGTCCAACAACATCAGCAGTGATGGTAATTCCAACTGGCTGGAAGGCGTCCTGATGCTGGTCGCCTACAGCGTACTGGCCACCGCCTTTTATTTTCATCCCTGATTTTTTCACAACCTGGAGTAACCCATGACACCCGTCAACAACATTCCGCGCCGCGTCCGTCCCTGACCTCCCGTTTAACACAACCCACGCCATTTTTTGAATATGAATATTCGTTACACAAACCCATGCCTCGACGCATCCGTCCCTGATTCACCCCCTGTCCGCAGTACCCGGCGATGGCTGCCGGTTATTCTGCTGACCCTGCCGGGACTGTCGGCAGCAGAAACTCCGCCCGCCCTGGATGACCTGCCCCCCCAGGCGGCCGCCCAGGCCGCCGCCACTCCCCTTCCCGCCTGGCGTCCGTTCGACGGCCTGTTGCGTCTGTTCGGAGCCACCGCCCCTGACGGCCTGGAAATTCGTCGCAGTGTCGCCGACATGCACTATCCTGGCCCCGATCTGACCAACTACCCCAACAGTGCCTTCACCCTGCCCCGGGGAGGCATTTACGTGGAAGCCAACCCCGGTGCCTTTACCGGCGGCAGTGATATTTCCCGCGCATCCTGGGCCATGCCCTATCTGTTGCGCTATGGTTTGACCAATGACATTGAACTGCGGGTACTATCCGATGGACTGACGGTGGAATCCGATACCGTGGGGTTTGCCCCGGTCGGGTTTGATACCAAAATGCACCTGGGCGTGGTCGAATACGGTGCCTTCAATGCCACCATCGGACTGGAAGCCACGGTTCAGACCGGCAAATGGCTGGCCTCCAAAGCCTTTGAAGATGGCGACCAATATACCCTCAATTTATTGATTGACCATTTTCTGCCTGGCGACCTGTCGTTTGAATGGAATATTGGGGTAACCCGATTTACCAGCCAGAACCAGGACTTATTCCTGCCGAGCGTGCAATGGGCCTTCCAGCGCGATATCGCCGAGGATGTCGCAGTCTATATCAATGGCTATCACGGAGCCATTCCGACTGCAGACATCACTGGCAGTGGATTCGGTACCGCCCGCTGGCCACAGGAACAACTGATTGGAGCAGGTGCCCAGTGGATCATGAATGAACGGCTTGCCTTCTTCGCCGGTTGCAACTGGGGTTTTACCCGCTTCAGTCCGGATTATTCCACTAACCTGGGATTCGCCCTGTCACTCTGATTACCGTCGGCACTGACGCTTGAAAGCGTCCAGGTCGTCCGGTGTGCGGTTCAGACAGGGAAGCTTTTTTGCGTCAGTATTCCGGAACTGGTTTAATATTACTGGAAAAGTGTACTGACCCATGAAAAAACACAATTATTTTCTCGGCTGGCTGACTGAAGCCAATGGCATCGGTGTGCCCCTATTGGCCTGGGGCATCATGATTTTACTGGTTGCCACCCTTGATTTCGCCATCATCAAAACCGGATTGGGAGATTACGACGGCATTGACAAAAGCTCGGATTTTGCCCTCTGGTATAACCTGGTATTCAATTCGATTGCCGTATCCAGTAACCTGGGCGGGCCGTTTGATCCATCGGGCTGGATACTGTTGACAGTGGCTATCCAGGATCCGCTGGGTTTACTGTTTTACGGGGTTACCATTGCCAAACTGGTGAACCGTTCACAGGAGCGAATGCTGGAGGATATCTCCCACAAGGTTCATCTCATGCTCAATGAGGAAGACTGGGACAGCCTGCTGGACGCACTGCGGGAGCGTTCATGGAAACTCAAAAACAAACGCTACGAAGGCAAGGTCAACTGCCGGATTCTGCTGAAGGAACTGGTCACGTATGCCAATTTGTTGCTGCAGCAGCGACCCTATAACTACAAGGATAATGTCATCAACCACTACGAGTACGAAATCATCCTGAGATACCTGCAGGAAGCTCTCGACAGCCTGGATGTCAACCAGTTCGACAAGGCCGGTGACACCGCACTGTTGAACACCCTGTTTTCCTCCCTGTTCCTCTATCACAACGGTCTCAGACTCAACGACAGCCCGTTGGTGGATGATCCGACCATTGAGGGCTTGTTCAACCAGATTGCGAACGGCAACCTGGCCCGCCTGGCGATTCAGAACGGACAACCCACCCAACCGGTTTCCACCTGAGGTGG
>CAIVXW010000364.1 GCA_903910005.1 uncultured Methylococcaceae bacterium | reverse complement strand
TACCGATGCCAGTGCCCTGCACCTGCAGAGTACCGGTGGTTCGCTGTGGCTCCAGAGTGGTCTGTCGGCCTGGAAAGCCATCAAGCAATACACGCTCAATGAGGAAAATGAATTCAATCTGGCCCTGTATCCCGGCACCCTGACCGTGGCCGCCCTGAGCGGTGATCTCAACATTGACGGTTCCATCAACCTCATGCCGACACCCTCTGGCCAACTGGAACTGCTGGCCGGTCGCAATCTGGGCACCACGGTCACGGGAAGCAACACGCTGGCGGTGAATGTTTCGGATGCCGATGTGGCCTTCTTTCCCGGTATCCACCAGCCTGAAACCCAGCTCATCAGCAATACGCCGGGAGCCCGTTTGCTCAATCAGGTGCTGGATGCCAGCAACCCCGATATCCGGCTGATTCATGCCGCGACTCCGGTGCATACCGGTGATACCCGGCCTGCGGTGCTGGCAGCGCGTCAGGACATTGCCGTGCCCGATGGCAGCCGCCTGACCTTCTTCCTGCCCAAGGCGACCGCTTTCATGGCCGGACGGGATTTCCGCAACATCAGTCTCTATGGCCAGAATCTCGCCGCTACCGATGCCTCGACGATTCAGGCAGGGCGTGATCTGGTATTCGCCACCGTGCAGGATGTCAACGGCAATGTCGCCAGTCTCGATCAGCGCATTCAGTGGGGCGGCCCCGGCCAGTTGGCGATTCTGGCCGGTCGCACCATCAGCCTGGGCAGTTCCAGCGGGGTGTCGAGCGTGGGCAATCTGGCCAATCGCGCCCTGCCGGGCGGCGCAGGGGCCACACTCGACCTCTGGGCCGGCCTCACGACACCGCCGGATTACCGGGGCTTTTTCAGCCGCTATCTGCCGGACTATCAGGAACTGGTTGATGCTGCGACAGGCTCAACGGGAACAGGAACGGATGCTGCGATACCCCTCGCCCGCGTACTGGCCTTGCCGGACAGTGTTCAGCGTCAACTGGCCACTCACATCCTGTTCCAGGAAATCAGGCGTGCCGCGAGTCAGGCCGCTGCCGCCCCCGAAGCCGAACGCAAGGCGTTGTATCAACCCGGTTTTACCGCGCTCGAAACCCTGTTCCCTGACAAGGGCACGGGCGATTTGAGCCTGGTGTTCAGCCAGATCAAGAGTCTGGACGGCGGGGGTATCAACCTTCTGGTACCGGGTGGTCAGGTCAATGTCGGGCTGGCCGGACAGGTGGGCGGGGTGCAGAAATCCGCCAGTCAGCTTGGCATCGTGGTACAGGGAACCGGCGATTTCAACGCCTATACCGAGGGCGATTTCAACGTCAACCAGTCGCGGGTTTTCACCCTGGGCGGCGGTGATATTGCCATCTGGTCATCGACCGGCAGCATCGATGCTGGCAAGGGTGCCAAGTCCGCCCTCTCGGCCCCGCCTCCCATCACCACCCTCGATGAGAAGGGCAACATCGTCACGCTGTTTCCGCCCCTCGTGTCCGGCAGCGGCATTCAGGCCATTACCCCGAGCCGGGCAGGCGCCCAGCCCGGCAGCGTGTACCTGGCCGCTCCAGCGGGTGTGGTCAATGCCGGTGAAGCCGGTATCAGTGGCGGCAAGGTGGTGATCGCCGCCAGCACCGTCATCGGAGCCGCGAACATTCAGGCGTCCGGCGGCACGGTCGGTGTTCCCACCGCCATCTCGCCCCCCGTCATTCCCACCGGTGTCTCCGGTGCCGCAGCCGGTGCCGCCAAGGCAGCCAACGCATCCGGCGGTTCCGGTGAAAACGACCCGGCCCGCGACCAGGAAGCCCAGGAACGCGCCCGCAAAGCCACCGGCAGCCTGCTCAGTAGCGAAGTCGTCGGCTATGGCAACTGTAGCGTCGCCAACGTGCGGAGCGGGCAATGTTCGTAATGGGGCGGGTGGCGGGTGGCAGATGGCGAATAGGGAATGGGGAATGGGGAATGGGGAATGGCGAATGGGGAATGGGGAATGGGGAATGGCGAATGGGGAATGGCGAGCAGTACTACCGGCATACCACCCGCCCCTCACCCC
>CAIVXW010000363.1 GCA_903910005.1 uncultured Methylococcaceae bacterium | reverse complement strand
GGCAATCTTTCCAGAGTTTCAGCAATAAGGCAAACCTGCCCCTGAATTCAGTGATTTCTTTCCACGATGAAGCGGGACAGGTCACGCAGTAAATCCGCCTCCCTTCCCAGACCGGCCAGGGCATCCATGGCTTCCCCATGCATGTCCAAAGCCTTTTGCCGGGCTCCGGACAATCCCAGCAGGGCGGTGTAGGTGGGTTTGTTCTGGTCTTGATCCTTGCCCCGGGTTTTGCCGAGGGTTTGGGTGTCGCTCTCCACATCAAGGATGTCATCCTGAATCTGGAAGGCAAGCCCGATACTCTTGGCGTAGTGATCCAGCCCGTGTGCTACCTCAGTCGCTACACCGGGTGCCGACAATACCGCCAGATTGACACTGACCCGGATCAATGCGCCGGTTTTGCGGATGTGCATGTTTTCAAGTGCCGGCAGGTCCAGGCTTTTGCCGACGGCATCCAGGTCAATGGCCTGACCGCCAACCATGCCGTACGACCCGCTGGCCGTGGCCAGGGCGGTGATCATTTCGATCCGTTTTTCCGCCCCCACCAGAATGCCAGGGTCGTGGGCCAGAACCTGAAAAGCCAGAGCCTGCAGGGCATCACCGGCCAGGATGGCGGTGGCTTCGTCAAAGGCGATGTGGCAGGTTGGTTTGCCCCGACGCAGATCGTCATTGTCCATGGCCGGCAGGTCATCGTGAATGAGCGAATAAACATGAATGAATTCAACGGCGCAGGCCAGGCCGTCCAGAGCCTCTGGCGGCACTCCCAGTGCCCGGCCGGTTGCGTAGGTCAACAGCGGACGCAACCGCTTGCCGCCCCCCAGCACGGCATAACGCATGGCCTGGTGCAGACGTTCAGGCATCCGCGTTGCCGACGGCAGGCGGGCATCCAGGGCGGATTCGGCACGGGTCTGGATGTCCCGCATGAAATGTTGCAAGTCGACGTCAGGATTCATCAGTAAAAGGTCTCAGGGTGGGATCGGTTTTGTCATCCATCAGGATCTGAACTTTTTGCTCGGCCTCCTGCAGGGCATTCCGGCAAACCCGGGAAAGCTGTACCCCCCGTTCAAACGCCTTGAGGGCATCGTCCAGTGGCAACTGGCCTTGCTCCATCCGTTCAACCAGTGCCTCCAGTTCCTGTAGCGAATTTTCAAATGACGGATTTTTCCGGGCCATGCATTATCTCAAAAGCGGGCAGCACAAAACATGAAAAGGCCTCAATCAATCCTTAAGCCCCAGAACGTCCTGCATATCGTATAGCCCGGGAGCCTGGGCTGACAACCACCGGGCGGCACGCACCGCACCGTTGGCGAAGGTCAGCCGACTGGATGCCTTGTGGGTGATCTCGATCCGTTCGCCTTCATCGGCAAACAGCACGGTATGATCGCCCACAATGTCACCGGCCCGGATGACCGAAAAGCCGATACTGCCCGGTTTACGTTCGCCCGTCTGTCCCTGCCGACTGTAAACAGCGCATTCATCCAGGGTGCGGCCCAGACTTCTGGCGACCACATCGCCCATGCGCAGGGCAGTACCGGACGGTGCATCCACCTTGTGGCGGTGATGGGCTTCGGTAATCTCGATGTCGGTACCCGGGCCGATGACCCGGGCGGTGATTTCCAGCAGTTTGAGGCACAGGTTGACGCCCACGCTCATGTTGGGCGCAACCACCATCGGCAAGGTGCGGGCAGCGGTTTCCAGGGTGGTTCGCTGCGCCGGACTGAACCCGGTGGTTCCCACAACCATGCGAACCTGATGCGCCTGACATATAGCCAGATGGGACAGGGTCGGTTCAGGCCGGGTAAAGTCCACCACCACATCCACCGCCTGAATGACTGCCGCCAGCGCGTCCGTTACCGCCACGCCGATGGCCTGGCGACCGATGAGTTCTCCGGCATCCCGTCCCACTGCCGCTGAGCCCGCCCGCTCAATGGCGGCAGCCAGCGTAACGTCGGGCGAATCCAGACACGCTGTCAGCAGGGCGTGCCCCATGCGGCCATCGGCACCGACGATTGCGATACGGGTCATGGCTCAAAGCCCTCCCAGTTTTTCAAAAAACTGCTTCACGCCATCCAGCCAGCCGTGCGCCTGCGGGCTGTGGTGGCTGCCACCACCACTCAGGGATTCGTCGAGTTTTTTGATGAGTTCCAGTTGTTCCTTGTTGAGGTGAATGGGGGTCTCTATCCGAACCCGGCACAGCAGATCGCCCTGGGCTCCTCCACGCACCGGCTTTACGCCCTTGTTACGCAGGCGGAACAGTCGTCCGGTCTGGGTTTCTGCCGGTATCTTGAGTACCACCTTGCCGTCGAGGGTTGGAACCTCCAGGTCGCCGCCCAG
>CAIVXW010000362.1 GCA_903910005.1 uncultured Methylococcaceae bacterium | reverse complement strand
GGGGGACGCTCTATCCTACTGAGCTACCGGGGCAATGATGAACCGAGCGGTTCAGCAAAAAACAGGGCAGAAGTATACACCATCCGGCGCAGCGTTCCTATCCTTGGGGTCAGTTCGGGTCAGGGACGGTGTGAATGGTAAGTGGTGAATGGCGGGTGGTATGCCGGGAACGCGGCCCTCCTGGCGGTCTGGCTGGCAGGACACCTGCGTTCCTGCAGTGCGGATAAGTGCTGCGGATTGACTCCGGCGTTTTTGGTCGCCATTACCGAATTGAGGTATTATCCCGACGCCAACATCAGAACCTTCATGCAATACGGCTGGCTGGGGGTGCATCATGACGACGGTGATCCTCCCTGTCTGGTCTTGCGTACAATCCCCCTGTCAAATGAGTGAATCGCCATGTCTGTGATATCCGGACTTCATCATGTTTCCCTGATAGCCAAAAACCTGGCGCAGTCGCGGGTTTTTTACGAGGAAATCCTGCAATTGACTCCCAGCGCCGCCCGCCCCGCGCTTCCTTTTGACGGTGTCTGGTATGACATAGGCACCCGGCAGATACACCTGCTGAATGTGCCCAATCCCGATCCGGAGACCGGTCGGGCCGAACACGGTGGCATGGATCGCCATGTGGCTCTGCACGTGACGGATCTGGCCACCATCCGGGCCGCGCTGGATCAAAAAGGCGTCCATTACACCCTGAGTCGTTCAGGTCGCCCGGCCCTGTTCTGCCGTGATCCGGATGGTAATACCTTTGAGCTATTCAACCGCCCGATCTGCCGGGGCAAGTCCCTTGACCGCTCCCTGCCTTGATTATAGCGATGCAGGAGCGGGTGAACTGGAAGTCCGGATCAGTGGCACGTGGAATCAGACGGTTGATTTGCCTGCCCGGGAGCCACTGCTTGATCGGCTCCAATCCGGCCAGCCGGTGCGTTCGCTGAAACTGACAGCCTCCGAACTGGAAGCCTGGGACAGCCGTTTGCCAACCTATCTGCTGGGCCTGATCCGACACTGCCGATCCCGGGCGATTGAGCCGGATTGCAGCCGTCTGCCGGATGGACTGAAACGCCTGTTGCAACTGGCGGAGGCGGTGCCGGAGCGAAGCGGAGCCAGACGTTCCCCTGATCCGGGCAAGCCCCTGGTTCGTCTGGGACAACAGGTGCAGGCTGGCTGGCGTGATCTGGAGGGATTGGTGCGCTTTACCGGTGAAATCAGCCTGGCTTGCGGGGCACTGGTCACGGGCGCGGCCCGGTTCCGCCGGATTGATTTTCTGATTGCCCTGGAGGCCGCAGGTCCCGGTGCCTTTCCCATCGTGACCCTGATCTCGCTCCTGGTCGGTTTGATTCTGGCCTTTGTCGGAGCGGTTCAACTCGCCCTGTTCGGGGCGCAAATCTACATTGCCGATCTGGTCGGTCTGGGTATGGCCCGGGAAATGGGTGCCCTGATGACAGCCATCATCATGGC
The DNA here is from genome assembly GCA_903910005.1 of uncultured Methylococcaceae bacterium. Lineage (GTDB taxonomy): Bacteria > Pseudomonadota > Gammaproteobacteria > Methylococcales > Methylococcaceae > CAIVXW01. The sequence goes on along the minus strand of CAIVXW010000362.1, from coordinate 2,920 downwards.
CGGGCGTACCGGGGCAGCCTACGCCGCCCAGTTGGGCACCATGAACGTAAACAGCGAAATTGATGCCCTTCGTACCCTGGGCATTGCCCCGGTTGAGTTTCTGGTATTGCCACGCTTGCTGGCCCTGATCGTGATGATGCCGCTTCTGGGTATTTACGCGGTGTTTGTGGGCATGCTGGGAGGCTGGCTGGTTGCTGCCTCGATCTTCGATATATCCCTGGTGCAGTTTTTTAACGGCGTGGTCAGGGCGGTCGATTTGTACGATTATGGCATCGGCATGGTCAAATGCCTGAGTTTCGCCGGGCTGATTGCACTGGCCGGCTGTATGCGCGGCATGCAGTGCGGGCAGAGTGCCCGGGCGGTGGGGGATGCAACCACCCGCGCCGTTGTCGACAGCATCATTTATATCGTGCTGGCTGATTCGGTCATCACCCTGATCTGCAACCGCCTGGGCATATAGGGGCACCGCTTGACGCCATCATCCGATCATCCAGACCTTCCGCCGCCTCTGGCGGTGCGGCAACTAACCCTGGCCTATGGCCAATCCCTGATCCAGCGTGATCTTGAGTTTACCGTTCGGCGAGGCGACGTATTCATCATCATGGGGGGCAGTGGTTGCGGCAAGAGTACCTTGCTCAAACATTTGATCGGGCTCAAACCACCGGCGCAGGGTCAGATTTTGTATGGCGGTCAGGATTTCTGGCAGGCGGAGCCGACCGAACGACGCCGTATTTTCAGAAATCTGGGCGTGCTGTTTCAAAGCGGTGCCTTATGGAGTTCCATGACGCTGGCAGAAAATGTCGCCCTGCCGCTCAGTGAATTTACCCGGCTGGGTTCGCGTGAAATTGCCGACATCGTATCCTACAAGCTGGCCCTGGTCGGCCTGGCCGGGTTTGAGGATTATTATCCGTCCGAAATCAGTGGCGGCATGCAAAAGCGGGCCGGACTGGCGCGGGCTATGGCCCTGGATCCTGACATCCTGTTTTTTGATGAGCCTTCCGCCGGGCTGGATCCGGTCAGTGCCCGGCTACTCGATGACCTGATCCTGCAATTGCGGGACAGCCTGGGAGCGACCCTGATCATCGTGACCCACGAACTCGCCAGCATTTTTGCGATCGGCACCAACGCGGTGTTTCTCGATGCCGACAGCAAAACCATGCTGGCTACCGGTTCGCCACAAACCTTGCTGGAGCAGTCAGACGACCCCCGGATTATCCGCTTTCTGACCCGTGGGGTACGCGGATGAACCCGGCCAGCGGCTGGTTTACCCCAACCCGGACATTCATGGCGGGGATGGCCCTGTATTTTTTGCTGCACAGCCTGATCCGGGTCAGTTTTTCTGATTCACTGGAACTTGACGAAGCGGAACAATGGGTGTTTGCCCAATGGCTGGACTGGGGCTATTCCAGCCAGCCGCCCTTGTATACCTGGTTGCTCAAGGCCTTGTTCAGCCTTCTGGGCGAATCAATTTTCACCACGACCCTGCTGAAGAATCTGTGCCTGTATGCCTTGTATGTCGCCACATTCGGCCTGGCCCGACGGGTGCTGGGCGATGAGCAACGCGCCATACTGGCGGCCCTGTCGCTTCTTTTGATGCCGCCCATTGCCTGGGAGGCTTCGCGTGACCTGACCCACACGGTACTGGTGGCCTGCTGGGTTCCGGTCAGTTTGCTGGTCGTTATCGGGTTGCTGGAGCGTCCCTCAACCCGGGGCTATCTGGCATGGGGGCTGGTCACGGGGCTGGGATTGTTGTCGAAGTATAATTTCAGTCTGCACCTGGCGGCCCTGGCCGTGTCGCTGTTGACGCTGCCCGAGGGACGCCGCGTACTGTATGACCGGCGGCTGTTGCTGACCCTGTGGCTGGCTGCCCTTGTGTACGCGCCGCAGGGATTGTGGCTGCTGGAACACCACGCCGAGCTGGCACGGGGGCTGGGCAAGTTGGGGATTGCCCGGACGCAGGTTTCGTTGTTGCCGGGACGGCTGATCGTGGCGATTGCGGCCTACGTCGCCCCGTTGCTCGTGATAGTGACCTTGATTGGGGGCGTTCGCTTGCCTTTGTCCAGGCCGGATGTGCCGACCACTGCCGCAACCCGTTTGCTGGGACGTTATGTTGCAGTAATCGGGCTGATTTTGCTGGTGGGAACAGGGTTCATCGCGGGCGGGCATCTCAGGACACGCTGGCTGTTTCCCTTCATGGTGTTGTTTCCGGTCTGGTTGTTTTCCCGCATTCCGCCGGATTGCCTGACGCCCCTCCGGGCCAGGTGCCACGCCGGATGCAGCGGGGTAGCCGCCAGCATCATTCTGCTGCTCATGCTGCTCAGGATTCCGGGAGCAGCCTGGACCCAGAAACCTACGGATATTAATCTGCCGTTCAACGCCGTAGCCGACTCACTGCGCCAGGCCGGATTCCACCACGGAGTGATTGTGGCGGCCAACGCCCACATGGCTGGCAATCTGCGCTATCAATTTCGCGAACAGGCTCTGGTGATTACGCCGCATCTGGGCTTTCATTTGCCGCCCCGGCTTGCCGGGCAGCCACTGCTGCTGTTTTGGGAAGCAGAGAAACAGACGCAGATGCCTTCCGCCTTGGCTGAATTTGCCCGTGACAGGCTGGGGGTGGCCGTCAATGCCCTGGAACCGCACTACGTACTGCACCCTTACCGTTACAGTGACGGTTTGCAGTCAAAAATGGCCTACGTCATCGTAACGGCGGGAGCATCGTAAAACCCGGCAACACCTTGCCGGGGCGGGGGTGAACAGGGCAGGTCAGGAACGGTCTGATCTGCCTTGTGATGAGTGAAACACATCGTCCAGACAGGCGGCGGTCACAACTTGCCGGGTCCACTGTTCGATTTGTTCAAGCGGGGCAGTGGCAATTTTTTGAGCCAGAGGTTCGGGCACGGCTCCAAACCGGCTTTCC
>CAIVXW010000361.1 GCA_903910005.1 uncultured Methylococcaceae bacterium | reverse complement strand
GCCCGGGTCATGTTCTGGCCGGTTTCGGCCAGTGCCCGGGCGATGGCGTCACGTTCGGCAGCGTCACGGACTTCGCGCAGGGTGCCGAAGCGGGATTTGGCATGGGCCGGATGGGCCAGGTCAAGGTCGCGGGGCTCTATCAACGGCCCCCGGGTCATGACAATGGCCCGCTTGACCTTATGCTCCAGTTCCCGCACGTTGCCGGGCCAGGTGTGCGATTCAAGTGCCAGGCAGGCGGCTTCGCTGAATCCGTTCAGTTCGGGACGTTTCAATACCGGGGCAAATCGTTCCAGAAACCAGCGGGCCAGCAACAATACGTCACCGTCCCGTTCCCGCAGGGGTGGAATCTGGATGGTCATTTCATTGATGCGGAAGTAAAGGTCAATACGAAAACGTGATTCGTCCATTTGTTTGAGCAGATTCTGGTGAGTCGCACAGATCAGGCGTACATCCACCGGTATGGCCTGACGGCCACCTACCCGCTCCACGCTGCGTTCCTGTAATACCCGCAGCAGTTTGGGTTGTAACGCAGGGGGAAGGTCGCCTATTTCATCCAGAAAAAAGGTTCCGCCATCGGCCAGTTCAAACTTGCCCCGGGTTTGCTGGGTTGCACCGGTATAAGCCCCCTTTTCAAACCCGAACAATTCGGGTTCGAGCAAATTATCCGGTATGGCAGCAGCATTGACCGCCACGAACGGTTTGTTGGCGCGGGGACTCAGCCGGTGCAGGGTTCGGGCCAGTACTTCCTTGCCGGTGCCGCTTTCGCCGGTCAGCAAAACGGTGAGATCGGTCGGAGCCAGTCGCTCCACCAGGTGACAGACTTCGTGCATGGCCGGGCTGATGGCAATCACGTCCTCCAGTGGACGGGCAATCGGGGTGCGATGCAGCCGACGGTTTTCTTCCTCCAGATCACGCAGGTGAAAGGCCCGTGCAATGACAAAGCCCAAAACGTCGGCGTCCAGCGGTTTTTGATAGTAATCACAGGCTCCCATGCCGATGGCAGTGATGGCATGTGCCCGATCCTGGTTGCCGGTCAGCACGATGACCTTGCTGTCCGGTGCCACGGCCAGCATGGCCTGGAGGGTGGCCAGACCTTCGCTGACTTCACGCGGATGCGGTGGCAGGCCCAGATCAAGCAGAATGACGCCCGGTTGGTGTCGCTTGAGCTGACTCAGGGCCGATTCCCGATTCTCTGCCACCAGAATGGTGTAGGCCTCAAGATTCCAGCGTAATTGCTGCACCAGGCCCGGATCATCCTCAACAATCAGCAGGGTTTTTGCACTCATGCTGCCCGTACCTCCACACCGTGAGCCGGATACGCATTCACCGCCGGGCCGGGAATCAGCAGATGGAAGACGCTGCCCTGACCGGGGGTGCTTTCAACCCTGAGATCACCGCCCATGACGCGCAGGTAATCCCGGCTTTGACAAACCCCGATCCCCAGACCCGCCGTACCCTTGGTGGTTGCAAACGGGGTGAACAGACGGGTTCTGATGAAAGTGTCCGTCATGCCGGGGCCGTTGTCTTCAATGCTGACCGTGACCTGGGCAGGGCCGGTTTGTCGACAGCGGATGTTGACCCGACCGGCCGATCCGGCTGCCTCCTGGGCGTTGCGGAGAATATGTCCCAACGCGGTGGACAGGCGTTCGGCACAGGCCCGAACCGGAATCGGTGCCGGGGAAGCACAGTAAACCGGGCGAGGCCAGGGCATCGTCCGGTGTTCGATGGCCTGACGGATGAGGCCGTCCACATCAGCGCAGCCAGGTGGCTGATCGTCCGGATGAAGCGGCTGCCGCATCTGGGCAATCAACCGGTTCATGCGACGTACCACGTGATCAAGGGTCAACAGTGCCTCTTCGCCAAAGCGTTTCTGGTGACGGTGCTGGCGGGCATTCCCCAGCAGCAGACTGAGCTGGGCAAGCAGATTACGCAGATCGTGTACCACAAAACCGGATATACGGTGCAATGACTCAAACTGGCGGGCGATCGTCAGAGCCCGGTCGGCATCCTCAAGGGCCAGATAGCTGGCAGCCAGACGGCTGGATGTTTTGAGCCGTTCGATGGTGTCGCGATTCCAGGGCACGATGTCGGCGGCGTGGGTCAGCAGCACCAGACCGCGCAGCCGGTTCTCCGGCAACAACAAGGGAATCAGAAGCCAAGCATCCGGACAGTCGCTGAGCCAGTCAGGTGGCTCGGGGACGGGGTCGCCCAGATTGATGATCCATTCGCGCCGCACCATGTAGCGAATCAGGGGGTCGCTGCTTTCCACAACCGGCAACTCCATCGCCGGAATGCCGTAACGACTGCGGGGAAACAGCACCCCCTCCGGAGTTTCCTCCCACAGACAACCACTCCGGCTACGTACGATTTGTCCCAACCCCTGAATGACCCGTTCTTCCAGTGTCAATGCGGTATTGGCATCGGACGATCCATGCCAACCCGGTACAGATGAGAGCCTTGTGTTCATGACATGTGGTTTCCCTGGCAATGGATGATGATGAAGCCGTACCTGTCACACAGTGTG
>CAIVXW010000360.1 GCA_903910005.1 uncultured Methylococcaceae bacterium | reverse complement strand
TCCGTCATGGTAGCCACCCCCGGGAAAAACGGCAGGCCGCTGGCGACGATAGCCTTGAGCAGGGTCGGCGGTGTGCCAGGCGAAACCCCAAAGGCTGCGCCCGCCTTGATGGAGGCTTCCAGCAGCTGGGGCGAGGAGATGGTACCCACACCGACAATGGCTCCGGGTACTTCCTGCCTGATCCGTTTGACAGCTTCCAGACCGGCCTCGGTACGCAAGGTAATTTCCAGTACCCGAATACCGCCCTCGACCAGTGCCTGAGCCAATGGCACGGCGTCGTCAATGCGGTCAATCACCATGACCGGCATGACGCTGGTCGCTGCTACGATTTCTGTTAGTTTCATTAGTGGAATGCTCCGAAAAAATTCAGTGGGGATATCGAAATAACGTAAGTTCGGGTTGAGGGCCGGGTGAATGGTCAGTGGTGAATAGCGAGTGGCATGCCGGGAGTACTGCCATCCTGCCGACCCGGAGGGGTCAGTGGCAAGTGAGTACGGCATACCAACCCGCAATCCATGCCGCGCCCACTCGCCACTCGCTTGGCTCGGTCAGTCGTCGAAGGCGAAGCTGAAACAGCCCTTCTCGGCAGTATCGGCCAGGCTGCGGAAACCGGTGAACAACTCACGGCCCATCCCGAACTGGTTGCCGGATAAATCAGCGGTGGCGACTTCACGCAGCACCCATTCGTCCTCGGGCACTTCCACATCCAGACGACCATGCACGGCATTGAGCGAAATAATGTCGCCGTCACGCACCCGGGCCAGCGGTCCACCCATGGCGCACTCCGGGCTGACATGAATGGCAGCCGGCACCTTGCCGGAGGCACCCGACATGCGGCCATCGGTGACCAGAGCCACATCAAAGCCCCGATCCTGCAAAACCGCCAGGGTGGGCGTGAGCTGATGCAGTTCCGGCATTCCATTGGCACGCGGTCCCTGGAAACGCAGTACTGCAATGAAATCCCGCTCCAGTTCACCGCGTTTGAACGCATCAATCAGATCCTGCTGGCTGTCGAAAACCAGGGCCGGTGCCCGCACCACGTGGTTTTCTTCCGCCACGGCAGACAGTTTGATGACACCCCGTCCCAGATTGCCCTCAACCAGGGCCAGCCCGCCATTGGAACTGAACGGCTCGCTGACGGTAGTCAGTACCTTGGCATCCAGGCTCTGAACCGGGGCCGGACGCCAGTCCAGCCGTCCGTCGTTGAGCCAGGGTTCCTGTGTCCATTGCCGCAGCCCTGTGCCGAGGATGGTTTCCACCCGTTCGTGCAGTAAACCGGCATCCAGCAGTTCGCGGATCAGAAAACTCATGCCACCGGCGGCATGAAAGTGATTGATGTCAGCCTTGCCGTTGGGATAAACCCGGGCAATCAGCGGTACATCAGCCGAAAGATCGCTGAAATCATCCCAGTTGATCTCAATGCCCGCAGCCCGGGCAATGGCAACCAGGTGGATGGTATGGTTGGTGGAGCCGCCGGTGGCCAGCAGGCCGACCATGGCATTGACGATCACCCG
>CAIVXW010000359.1 GCA_903910005.1 uncultured Methylococcaceae bacterium | reverse complement strand
CGGCCTCGGTGGTTTTTTATTTTTCGATGCAGTTCATCCAGCAAAGCATCGACAGTTGGTTTGACGTGCGGATTGACCAGGCCATGGAGGACGCCCTCAAACTGGGGCAGGCCGCCCCATTCGGGATGCGGCTGATCCGCGTCAAGCCGCAGAAGAGGCCCAGGCCCGGATTGCCCGGTTGTTTGGTGTGGAATGACTGACGCCAAAGTTATCCCGCATACGCTGGCTTGAGCCTGCTTCGGCCAGTAGTTTTGGTTTTTTCCCTTATGTCGGGATGAGTGCCACCTACAATTCCAGCAAGGCCGCTTCAGCCATGAGTCCGGGGCCAAATCCCAGCAGTAGGCATGGCCCTTTGGCATTGCGCTGCCGCAGTTGGTCAAGTATGAACCAAACCGTGGCGGATGACATATTACCGTGATGACGCAGCACAGCACGGGAGGCTGCCAGATCAGCATCATCCAGGTGCAGTGCTTCGGCGACGGCAGACAGGATGCGGGGACCGCCAGGATGGACGGCCCAGTGGGCAATGTCAGCCGGGGTTTTGCCCTGTCGCGCCAGCCAGGTGAGCAACCAGTCTGCCAGGGTTTGCCGGATCAGGCCGGGTACCCGGGCAGACAAAAACATTTCAAAACCGTGATCGCCAATGTGCCAGCTCATGTCGGCCTGACTGTCCGGAATCAGGCAGGAGCCACTCTGCCGCCAACACCAGGCCCGGTCATCATCAGATGCCCCCAGCACGGCGGCTCCGGAGCCGTCGGCAAACAGGGCGTTGGCCGTGATCTGTCCCGGCTCCGGGCTGTACTGAAAGTGCAGGCTGCACAGTTCGGTGCAACACAACAGCACCCGGGCTGCCGGGTCGGCTGCCACCAGGGCCGTGGCCAGTTGCAGGCCGTTGAAGCCGCCATGACACCCCATGAAACCCAGCGAAAATCGCTGTACCGTGGGGGCCAGTCCCAATCGCTGAATCAGCTCATAGTCCATGCCGGGCGCGAAGAAGCCGGTACAACTCACGACAACAAGATGGGTAATGTCAGCGGCACTGAAAGCCGGAAGGGTCGTCTGCACTGCCGTCAGGGCCTGACGACAGGCTGACTCGGCCAGCGGGGGGGCTTCATCGCGGTAGCGGCGCATGCGCTCGGCGGTGCCGGGCTGACCGTCCAGTCCGGGTGGATAAAACCAGTGTAAACCGCAACCGGCGGGTTCAGGTCGGATCAGTACGCTGCCCCGGGTTCGGGCCTGGGTACGGCGATACAACACCTCGACACTGCGGGCGGCGTCTCCATCCAGTCCCAAACAATCGGCGGCCATGCGGGCGGCAATGCCTTGCTCCAGGCAGTGAGGCGGAACGGCCGTGCCGATTCCCAGTAATGCGATGCTCATGGGAGGGTACTCCTGGCGGGCGGGGTGTTGATGGATTGAATCAGGGGAGTGGCCAATCCCGGCAGACGGGACAACAGTTCCGCCATCGCACGAATCAACCACGGATGACGCAGGCAGCGGGTCGTCCAGTGACATACTGCCTGACGTTGCCGGATCATTTGAGTGTAGGTTTGTATCCAGGCCTCGGCAGACCGCCGCCCGTTCTGGCCCGATACGGCAGCGGGCAGCAGTGTGGCTACCGTGCGTCCGCCCAGTAAAGCCCAGGCCATGCCTTCACCGGTAAACGGCTCAATGTACCCGGCTGCATCACCGCTCAGAAAAACACGTTCCAGAGCCACCGGTCGTCTTCGGGTCGTCAGGTATGAGGTTCCCTGAAAATGACCGGAATCCAGGTCGTCGGGCACCGGCCATGCGACGTGTTGCAGTACCTGCCGCATCATCCGGGCTGGCGAACCGGCCTGGCGCAGGGTGGCAGGATGCACCGCAGCCGCCAGGTGTAAACGGTTGTTTTCCTGCCGAACCACGCCCACGTAGGCATCACCCCGTGATGCCATGTGAATGATTCCGGCCGGATACCCGTGCGTGTCGCCCACTTCAGTGGCAACGCCAATGTAGGCCGCCGGGCGGGTTTGGGTTTGGCAACCGGTGAGTCCCTGGGTATAACGCCCACCCAAGCCATCAGCGGCCACTACCCAGGCTGCCTTGAGGGTGGCTGTCTCAGCCTGCCGCGTGAGGATCAGGTGTCGGGCCGCAGAACTGCAACCGGCGTCACGGACACTGACCATCGGCATGAATTGAACCCCCTGCCTCAGGGCTTCGGTCAGCAGGGCTGCATCGAAACTTCGACGCGACAGGGCGCGGCCCGGTGGCAAGTCCAGATCAATTTGTCGACCTTCGATGCCCAGCCGGAAACGGTTCACCGTGATGGCACCGTATTGATCCGGCAAATCCGCGCAGCCCAGTGCCGCCAGTTGACTGAGTGCTACGGCGTTCATGCAGCCACCGCATACTTTGTCACGCGGATGCCGCTGCCTGTCCAGGAGGAGGGTTTTCAGCCCCAGCCGGGTGCTTTCCATGGCGGCAGCGATACCGGCAGGCCCGGCTCCAACCACTACCACATCCCAGTCAGCAGTCTGCACCGTCGCCCAGTCCAGCGAGGCCTGTAGGGTTAGTGTTTCCATAGCAACTGGAATCGTGCCGGAAAACGGCTTTTGACCTGAACCGGTTGCAGCCCGGCCAGACGGGCTAATTCGGTCATTTCGTCCAGGGTAAACGCCGCCCGTACCGAACGGTCACTGTCCTGGTGTACCACGACGGAACGACTCAGCAGATGAGCCCCCAGCCAGACCAGCCCCCGATTGAAAGCCGTGCGCTCCAGGTCGTCAATGAGGATACCGCAGCGT
>CAIVXW010000358.1 GCA_903910005.1 uncultured Methylococcaceae bacterium | reverse complement strand
TTGGGTTTAAGAGCCAGAGTGGAATTACGACGGTCTATAAGTAGTGTCATTGTGGTCATGTTTGTTGCCTTTTGAATTTTAAAAAGGGGGGACGAATTTATTGTTTTCCGGGAGCGCGGCCATCCTGGCAGCGCAGTGGGCGGCGTGGGTGGGACACTCACGCTTTCGGGACAAAAAGCACTGTCACGGCAAAATCAGGGGAGGCACCGGGCCACATAAAAACCAGAGATCGGATGGGTCGGACAAACTGTATAACCTGACATCATCTTCATGATGATTGATGATCTGTGCTATTTCACTCAGCAGCCCGATGAGTCTGCCACCATGACCGTAATAGAGATAAACAGAACGCTGCAGGTACGCGGTATACCGGACAGTGACACCATGCACCAGACGCAATCGTTTGGTATCACGGATGTCATAGGCAACGATGTACCAACCAGTCGATAGCGTGACGGTTTTCTGTTCACTGAATCCGGTCAGCAGGGGGGAGGTCGGCAACTTCTGACTGATAATGGTACGCGGGCCACTGCCGCGCTGGCTGAGTCGTCCCAGCATCAGGCTGTCGGTTGCCGGATTGATGTAATCCAGCAGATCCGTGGCCAGCATTTCGGCTTGTGAGGGAGCCAGCCAGGTTTCGTGTACTGACAACTGGCCATCAACACGCCAGCGTTTCAGGCATCGGAGTACCTGGCGGGCATCGGTCGGTTCGCTGATGTCATAGGAAAACAGGTAGGGGCGTCTGGATGGGCGTTGCATTGGCATTCATGCCCTGAATCGGGGGCGGCCATCAGGCAGGTGATAGCCAAGAAATGAATACCGTGGTGAGGATCGGATGACTCTGGTTTTTTCGGGATGCAGTTCAAGCCCCAGAAAACCCAGTTGTTCTCCCGCAATTTCGAGTGCCTGTGTTGCTTCCGACTGTTTCCTCCCCATGACGATGAAATCATCTGCATAGCGCACAAAGGGAATACATTCCTCGTTGAGTCGCTCATCCAGAGCGTGAAGATACAGGTTGCAAAGAAATGGAGATAACACCATCCCCTGTGGCAAACCACACCCCCTGGGGCCTGGCCGGAAATGAGGTGGCAAACTGTTGATCCATTGGTCAGCGAGAGCGACGATTTCGGTGTCACCACATAATATGTAAAGAAATTCCAGAACACCCTGTTGGGGAATGTTGTCAAAACAGGCGCGAATATCTGCATCCCCCAGCCAGTTCCAGCCACGTCTGACCCATTCACGTAACCAGGCTACCGCCATTTCCCGGTTACATTGCGGCCTGAACCCGAAACTCGCATCCATGAACAGGGATTCCCCCAGGGGTTCAAGTACAGTCAAAACCGCCCGTTGTACCAGTTTATCCCGGATGGGGGCCGCACAGATCAGACGCTTGCTGCCGTCAGCCTTGAGTATCTCGAAACTACGCATGGGTTCTGCCCGGTAACGGCCATCAAGAACCTCCTCCCTCAGCGTTCCGATGTGATGCAGAAGGTTTTTCTCCATATCCTTTCTGGACATACCACGGCACCATTGGCTACGGTCATCCTTCATGAGTGACCAGGCATGATCAAGAACTGGCGGGGTCATGGCTTTATTCAGTAGATAACTCACGGCTGATTCCTGTTCAATCGGTTGAGCCAGAGAGAACCTCACTAATGAGGGTGAAATAAGTAAACAGGTTATCTCCACGCTTCCAGTCCCCCGGCTGACGATAGCCGGATGGATTCCATGCCCCCTCCTTTATATAAACGCAATACCATTTCCAGCCATGTTGCATGGGTTCCTGCCAGGCATCGTGTGCAGCAAAATCAATGAAGTGGCCATTGGGTGAACAGGGAATATCAGCCATCATGTAAAACCCGATTGGGGGGCGTTCAGGATATTCGGTCGGAAGCACTACCATCAGCGGTGTATGGCGGGCAATATAATGCCAGTTGGGAGGTAGGGTATATTTGGGCACTACCATCCAGTTAGCACTTTCCTCGTCGAAATCCAGACCCTGCCTGAATAAATGGGTTGCCAGATCGTATACCTGTTCAGTAATGATTCGCTTTGAAAGAACTGAACGATTCCCCTCAAAGCTGCCTTTTGAACGATCCGGCATCGAGGTGACTTTAAGCCCCTGCCCGTGCTTGTCGATCAAATCACCAGGCTTGTAGATTTTATCTGGCGAGATGGTCTCAACTCCATTGTAGCCGCGTTGCAAGACTGTCCGTCTGCCCGATCCGGCCTGGACTTCATCGAGTATTCTTTTGCCATAAATACCCGCTTGCGGCAGGCTGTTTGGATTGATTCTGCGGCCATTGATTATAATGCTCATGGTGGTTTCTCCAGTGGTTTTTACGTGACATTCAAAATCGGAATTCATGGAAATTATCCTGTAGTAATTATGGCTTTATAGCCCGCAACTGAAGCAGTCAGTACGACGCTCCCTGAGGCTGCCTGTATCCGGGTATATGGCTGGGCCTGCATTATTTTCATAAACCCATACTGGTTGGTGTTCCTGACGCCGGGTATACTGATTGAGTAATTGTTCAACGGCCAGTGAGCCAATGATGGAATTAAGGGTTTTTACAGCGGGTTCCCTGACGCTTTCACCGGTGACGTATCCGCGCTTGACCAGTTCCTCCCCAACGATGGATTTTCGGTTTTCTTCTGCCGCTACCCGAGTGGAATTGATCCTGCCAAGACAGTTCAGACAAAACCCGTCACCGTACCGTACCAGGATGACTTCACCACTCATATCAGTCATGGTGCCGCTATCGACCGATATATTCACCCCGGTATTGAGCAGAGGAACGCCATAGCGCAGTGAAAGTCGCTGGGCCATGGCACGACTGGCATGATTGTCAGTCGCCACAATAATCCAGTCTGCTGTGGCCATGAGGGCATGAGTCGCTGCATTTTCAACCCCGGTCGCATGGGTGGTAACCAGGCTGTCGGGATTGATGTTTTGCAGATGACGCTTGACGGCATGTACCTTGTAGTTGCCGGCCTCGGCATCGGTTTTGTATGCACCGACAATCCGATTTAGATTAGTTGATTCAACCTGATCCGGATCAATCAGGTGAAGTGTTTGAAAACCGGTATGAATCAGGTTTTCGGCGATCACCGAACCCAACCCTCCGAGGCCGATCACAACAATTGATTGTCCCTGGGTAATCTGACGTATGACATCGACTCCCAAGGCCAGGGTGCTACGAGCCAGAAACCCCTTTTCAGGGTCAGTCAGTGCCTCCAGTCTGGTGGTTTCCATCTTCCCTTTTCGGACATCGGGCCAGTTTTCAGACAACGTCTGCGTCTTGACGCTGGCGGGTTCCTGTTGCGGATGTCCTTTTTTCATGAGCCATCTACGGGCCATGTAATCCGAACGCGATAGAACCAGGCTGGCATAGTGAATATCGTCGAAGTGTTCATTAAGCCAGTTGGTAAAGTTTTTTTCATCACGATCATCCACCCCGGAAAAGGCTACTGAATCCATGCAGAACGGGTGTGTATGCACATCAATAATGGTATCTATATCCACACGGTTCTGTATATCTGCCAGACATTCATGAATGAATTCCCGTTTTGGACGCAAATGAGCCATGCCACGACTCTCATAGTCTTCTTCATTGAGATGGCGTATTTCCCTGACCTTCAATATGCAGACAGTGTCGATTATTTCGCGTTGCGCCAGTAGCAGAGCAAAAGTTTCCCGCTCCAGATCTTCCAGAAGACGACCACGCAGACTGGCAAACATGCCCTGAGGGAAACGTATTATGTTAGTCATGGTAATTATCCTCTTCTGAGGATTCAGTATATTCTTCAGGCTCTTTCATGGTAGATGTATCCTTCTGTAAAACATGAGTTTGCTTCCACTCATCAAGATAGATTCCAAGATCAACAAAACCGGATGCCTTGAGAACCAAATCCCTTGCTGCATTCACTCCACTGAAAGCAGCAATTTCCACCCGGATGCCGCGTCGTCTCAATTCAAGTACTACCGGAATGAAATTCCTGTCACCGGTGCCAATAACCACAATATCTGGCTTGCCCAGTTCGACAGTACGCATTATTTCCAGCGTCATTTCTATGTCAAAATCACAGCGATAACTGTCTCCAGCGGGTACGCCTGCTTTTGAATGCACCAGACAACCTGCTTTCCACAGGTTTTCTATTTCTGCGTCACGCCCATACGGAATGCGTGGGTCAATTGGAACAAACACATGGGTTTCCATGCAAAAGCGTCCAATGCCCATATATTCAATCAAATCTCCATAATCTGCTTTTGCACCATATTGTTCAAATCCGCAGTTGATGTTGGCATAATCAAGAAAAGTAACGCATCGTTCAAGTTTATTCATTTTCTGTTTTTCCCGTTACGGCAGAGGTTGCTGTATTTATTGGCATGAGGAATGGGAGAACCGGTTTTTGGGCCTGGCTTTTCAGTATTTTTGGAAGCATCCACCTCCTGAGTAATTTCGGTGATTTTTTTCAGGGCATTTTCAATAAGGCTTACTAGCATTGTGAAATTTGACATTGTATTTTCCTGGTATTTTTGGTGAACATGAAATCATGCGTTGGCAATCTGCCCTTACAGGGCGTGAGGCCACATTCAAGGTTGGCTGTATTCATTAACACGGCTTTATTGGCGGTAAATTTACCGTGAACGGGTAGTACAGTTTTGTGATGACTACACATCATTCCGACAGGGACTGCAGGAACTGGGGCACAGTTTGTGATGACTACACGTCATTCCGACAGGGACTGTGCAGGAACCGGGGCACAGTTTGTGATGACTACACG
>CAIVXW010000357.1 GCA_903910005.1 uncultured Methylococcaceae bacterium | reverse complement strand
TCACCCCTCACCCCTCACCATTCACCATTCACCACCCAACCATGACTTCCATGACGATCCTGTCCCGGTTCACGGGAATACTGTTATTGCTGACTTCCACGCTGACGCAAGCCTGGTGGCATGAAGACTGGGGTTCGCGCCGTCAGGTGACGGTGGATACCTCGGCGGCGGGCGCCGACACGCAGGAAACCCTCCACGATTTTCCCCTGCTGATTCGCCTGCACGGTGGCAACTTCGGTTATTTCACCGAACTGGCCGAAGGCGGACATGACCTGCGTTTCGTCAAGGGCGACAGCTTGCCGCTGAAACATCAGGTGGAAAAACTGGATGTCTTCAATGAAATGGGCCTGGTCTGGGTCAGGCTGCCCGAAGTGGCCGGTGGCTCGGCGCGTGATCCGTTCTGGTTGTATTACGGCAATGCCCATGCCGCTGACGGTTCTGATGCCAAGGGTCTGTATGACACACCGCAAACCCTGGTCTATCACTTTGCCGAAGGCGAAACCCTGCCGCAGGATGCCACGGCTTATGCCACTCACGCCGCCAGTGCCCGTTTGAGCGTGGAGTCGGGTGGGTGGATTGGTGCCGCCGCCCGCTTTGACGGAACCGGTAGCCTGGAGGTCAATGCCGCCCCGCAACTGGCGGTCGATCCCGGCAAGGGCTGGACGTTTTCCACCTGGATCAAGCTGGATCAGCCCCAGTCGCAAGCCCGCATACTGGAAGCACGGGATGCCGGTCACAACCTGGAACTGAGCGTCAACGGACTGAACCTCAGTGGCCGCTGGCAGGGGGCTGGGGCTGCGGCGGAAACGCCGGCGGTTGCCCTGACACCGGGGCAATGGCATCAACTCAGTCTGGTGGTGCGGGATGGCGGTTTGAGCCTGTTTGTCGATGGCACCGAAGCCGCCGGACCCCGCATCAGCCTTACGGCCTTTACCCCGCAAATCCGGCTGGGCGTAAATTTTGTAGGTTGGCTGGATGAAGTGGGCATCGCCAGCACAGCCCGCAGTCCCGACTGGATCAAACTGGGCTATCGCAGCCAGACACCTGATTTTGCCGTCATCGGCTTCGGCCCGGATGAATCGGGTGCCGAGGGCGGTACCGGTCATTTCAGTGTGATTGTGGAAAACGTCACCCTGGACGGCTGGGTGGTGATTGGCCTGACCGGCATCATGCTGGTGGTGGCACTTCTGGTGATGATTACCAAGGCACTGGTCATCAACCGCATCAGCCGCGACAACCGGGCCTTCATGGCCCAATACCGCAACCTGGATGCCAGCCATCTCAGCACGCTGGACCGTGAAGAAACCGAGGAGATTGAGCTGGCGGAATCTGATCTGCTCTCCGCCGTGGTTGGCAAACACGATCACTTCCAGAGTTCCACCCTGTATCACCTGTATCACGCCGGTATCCGCGAACTCCGGCAGTTCGTGGGTGATGCCGACACGCTTCCGGTGCCGCCTGAAGCCTGGAATCTCATCCGGGTACGGCTGGATTCGCAGGTGGTACGGGAAAGTCAGCGGCTCAACAGCAATATGGTGCTGCTCACCATCGCCATTGCCGGTGGCCCGTTCCTGGGGCTGTTGGGAACGGTCATGGGGGTGATGATTACCTTCGCGGTGATTGCCGCCACCGGCGATGTGAACATCAATTCCATCGCACCCGGTATCGCCGCCGCACTGCTGGCCACCGTGGCCGGTCTGGCCGT
>CAIVXW010000356.1 GCA_903910005.1 uncultured Methylococcaceae bacterium | reverse complement strand
TCTGCAGGTGAGGCATTGTCCGGGCCACACACCCGGACACGTGATCTTTTTCAATGCCGGTGGTGCCCTGGCGGTGGTCGGTGACGTGTTGTTCAAGGGATCGGTGGGACGCACTGATTTTCCCGGAGGAAATCAGGCCCAACTCATGGAATCAATCCACCGCAAACTGTTCAGTCTGGGCGACGAAGTAGGTTTTATACCCGGTCATGGCCCCGGTTCCACGCTGGGCCATGAACGACGTACCAATCCTTACTTGCGGTGAATAGCGAGTGGTATGCCGGGAGTGCGGCCATCCTGACGGCTCGGTGGGATCCATGGCGGGTGAGTGCCGTCTACCAACCAACTCCCATTCACCATTCACCATTCACCATTCGCCATTCGCCATTCGCCATTCGCCATTCGCCATTCGCCATTCGCCATTCGCCATTCGCCATTCGCCATTCGCCATTCACCACTCGCCACTCGCCCGCCCCTCATCCAGAATTTACGTTACTTGCAACAGGGTATAAAATCGCGGGACAAAAAAAAGCGACCACGGGGGTCGCCAAGAGGAGGAGAACTTCATGCCAAAACCGTATGAAGCGTTAGGAAAACAGGATGAACGAAGGTATTCATCAGACTTGAATAAAGTCTACCCGTTTTTCAGCTTATAAGTGATAAAAACATTTTATGCGCTGGATAGGGGCTGTTTATCCAGTGCCGGGATTCAGCCCGAATCCAGCGCATCCGGCATCAAGCGGCCCGCTGATTGATGGGGGTGTAGGCCCGCAAAGGCTCTCCGGTGTAGATCTGGCGCGGACGGGCAATTTTGAGGGCACCGGCTTCGTCGATCATCTCTTTCCAGTGGGCAATCCAGCCCGGTAACCGGCCCAGTGCAAACATGACGGTAAACATGTTGGTGGGTATCTTCATGGCACGGTACAGAATGCCGGAATAGAAATCGACGTTGGGATACAGTTTACGCTCTATGAAGTAGGGATCGGTCAGGGCCAGTTCCTCCAGACCTTTGGCAATTTCCAGAATGGGGTCATCAATACCCAGGTGATGCAGTACCTGATCACAGTATTTTTTGATGATCTGGGCTCTGGGGTCGTAGTTTTTGTATACCCTGTGACCAAAACCCATCAGGCGGAAAGGGTCATTCTTGTCCTTGGCCTTGTCCATGAATTTTTTGCAGTTGCCGCCATCGGCGGCAATCTGTTCCAGCATCTCGATAACGGCCTGATTGGCACCGCCATGCAGCGGTCCCCACAGGGCGCAGATACCGGCTGAAATGGCCGCGAACAGGTTGGCTTTGGAAGAGCCGACCATGCGTACCGTGGACGTGGAACAGTTTTGTTCGTGATCGGCATGGAGAATCATCAACACATCCAGGGCCTTGCGAATCACCTCATCAGTCTGGTGCAATTTAACCGGCGTGGTGAACATCATGTGCATGAAATTGGAGATGTAGTCCAGTTCCGGTTTGGTGTAGACGAAGGCTTCACCGACCGAGCGTTTGTAGGCAAACGCAGCCAGTACCCTGACTTTCGACAGCAGATGGGCCATGGTTTCATCCTTTTCCCCGGCACCTTGATCCGGTTGCAGCAGTTCCGGATGGTAAACTGACAGCGAACAGACCATGGCAGAGAGAATGGCCATGGGATGGGCATGGCCGGGGTAGGCCGTGAAAAAGCTTTTCATGTCTTCATGAATCAGCGAGTGATAAAGAACCTTGTCCTTGAACGAGACAAAATCCCCGGCACTCGGCAGTTCACCGTAAATCAGCAGGTAGCAGACCTCCATGAAGGTGGATTTTTCACACAGATCGGCGATGTCGTACCCGCGATAGCGCAAGATGCCCTGATCGCCGTCAATGTAGGTAATGCTGGAGACACATGAACCGGTATTGGCGTAGCCGGAGTCCAGGGTGATGTATCCGGTCTGGGCCTTGAGCCGACTGATGTCCACGCCCTTCTCGTTCTCGGTGCCTGTCACGACCGGTAGTTCGTAGGGGATTCCGTTCAATTCGAGTTTGGCTGTTTCTTGCATGGCGGTTGAACCTGAATTTATGGGATGATTTTAAAGGCGATGTGTCGGGTTGGGTGTCAGAGTGTAACCAGAACCTCCCCCCGGATGCCAGACTGATTTGTCATTCTCGGGCAATAAATCGCACCGGTCGGCAGGTGTTCCCGCCTGTCAGTGGCAGGCATACACCTACAAAACAGCAAGGTCCACGCCATTTCAGGTTTTCAGTTCAAGGTTTCCGGTTTTCATGCGTATTGCACTGGGTGTTGAATATGACGGTCAGGCCTATGCCGGTTGGCAGTGGCAGACGGGTCGGCAGACGGTACAGGCCGTGGTCGAAGCAGCATTGTGTCGGGTGGCCAACCGGGATGTCCGGGTGGTTTGCGCCGGCAGAACCGATGCCGGGGTACATGCCCTGGAACAGGTGATTCATTTTGATACCGACGTGGCGCGTCCGGATCGCGCCTGGTTGATGGGAACCAACAGCAACCTGCCGGATGATGTCAGGATACTCTGGGCAAAACCGGTACCGGATGCCTTTCATGCCCGCTGTAGTGCCATTGCCCGCAGTTATCGCTACGTCGTACTCAACCGGCCCATGAAGTCGGCCCTGATGCGCCACCAGGTGACCTGGTTCCCCTACCCCCTGGATGTCTCCCGGATGCAGGAGGCCAGTGTTTGTTTGATTGGCCATCACGATTTCTCCAGTTTCAGGGCGAAAGGGTGCCAGTCAAACAGCCCCCGGCGTTTCCTGCACTTCATCCGGATTGAACGCCAGGCTGATCGGGTCGTGCTGGATCTGGCTGCCAATGCCTTCCTGCACCACATGGTGCGTAACATTGTGGGCCTGTTGCTGGAAATCGGGGCCGGAAAACAACCGCCCGGGTGGGCCAGACAGGTACTGCTGGCCCGTGACCGGAGTCAGGGCGGTGTTACGGCACCGGCGGACGGGTTATACTTGAGCGGTGTTTGTTATCCTGAATCCTTTGCCATACCGCGTGCCCCGATCTTTGAGTGGTTGCCTGCGGATGCCCGACGCCATGATCCGGGCGATTCAGCGTCGACGCCCCCTGCCTGCCAGGGGCAAAACCTGACGGCCCGGCAGGTCTGAGTCCTGTACCCGTTCCGGTCGATTTTTTAATGTTGCAGCCGAGTCACTGACTGATGAATCATGCCTGTTCCGGATTCCGAACACGGGTTAAAATCTGCGGCTTTACCCGTCCCGCCGATGCACGGGCGGCAGCCCTTTTGGGGGTTGATGCCATTGGTCTGGTGTTTCATGAACCCAGTCCGCGCCACGTGACGGTCGGGCAGGCCTGTGCCATCACTGCGGCGTTACCGCCATTTGTCACCGTGGTGGGGCTGTTCGTGAATGCCGATCCGGCCCATATCCGGGAAATAACCACCCGGGTAAGGCTGGATCTGATCCAGTTTCACGGGGACGAATCCCCGGCCATGTGCGAAGCGGTGGGATTGCCCTACATCAAGGCCGTGGCGGTCAGGGCTGACAGGGACTGGCAGGCCGATCTGGCCGGTCATGACCAGGCTCGGGGCTTTCTGCTGGATGCCTGGCATCCGGATGCCAGAGGCGGAACCGGACACCGTTTCGACTGGAATTTGATTCCCGCAGGGTTGGCAGGTGCCTGCATACTGGCAGGTGGACTGACAGCGGAGACTGTGGGTTTGGCCCTTGAAACCGTAAGGCCTTATGCCCTGGACGTATCCAGCGGCGTGGAAGCGGGCAAGGGCATCAAGGATGCGGCCAGAATGGCGGCATTCCTCAACGAGGTATCTACATTTGACTACAGAAAAACAACCACACCGACCTTATGACCTGCCCGATGCCCGGGGCCATTTCGGGCCGTACGGAGGCATCTTCGTCGCCGAAACCCTGATGTATCCGCTGGATGAACTGCGGCAGGCCTATGAACGCTATTCCCGCGACCCTGAGTTCCTGGCCGAACTCGATTACGACCTCAAGCATTACGTCGGACGACCCTCGCCGGTCTACCATGCCGAGCGTCTCAGTCGCGAGATGGGCGGAGCCCGGATTTTCCTCAAACGGGAAGACCTTAATCACACCGGTGCCCACAAGGTCAACAACACCGTCGGTCAAGCACTCCTGGCCAAACGCATGGGTAAACGCCGGGTCATCGCTGAAACCGGGGCCGGTCAACACGGCGTGGCGACTGCCACCGTGGCGGCCCGTCTGGGCATGGAGTGCATCGTCTACATGGGCTCCGTTGATGTTCAGCGTCAATCCCTTAACGTGTACCGGATGAAACTGCTGGGAGCCACGGTAATACCGGTGGAATCCGGCTCCAAAACCCTCAAGGATGCCCTGAACGAAGCCATGCGTGACTGGGTAACCCATGTCGACGATACCTTCTACATCATCGGGACGGTAGCGGGCCCCCACCCCTATCCGGCCATGGTGCGGGATTTTCAGTCCGTGATCGGACGTGAGGCCCGCCAGCAGATGCTGGAACTGACCGGGCGTTTGCCGGATGTCCTGGTGGCCTGCGTCGGTGGCGGCTCCAACGCCATGGGGTTGTTTTATCCCTTCATCGACGACACCGGTGTAGCCATACACGGAGTGGAAGCCGGGGGTGACGGCATCGCCACCGGGCGTCATTCGGCCCCCCTCAGTGCAGGGCGGCCCGGCGTGCTGCACGGTAACCGCACGTATCTGATGGAGGACGAGGACGGCGAAATCATCGAGACCCATTCCATTTCAGCCGGTCTGGATTATCCCGGTGTCGGGCCTGAGCATGCCTGGCTCAAGGACAGTGGCCGCGCCCTCTACACCAGCATTACCGACGACGAAGCCCTTGAGGGGTTCCATGCCCTGACCCAACTGGAAGGCATCATCCCCGCACTGGAATCCAGCCATGCCGTGGCCTATGCCATGCGCCTGGCCAAAACCCTGGACAAAAGCCAGCAGATACTGGTCAACCTGTCCGGTCGGGGCGACAAAGACATCAACACCATAGCCAGCCGCGAAGGAATCACCCTGTGAGTCGTATTCAGAACCATCTAACCCAGCTTCGGCAGGCAGGACGCACGGCCCTTGTTCCCTTCATCACGGCAGGCGATCCCAATCCCGACTTTACGGTACCGGCCCTGCATGCCCTGGTCGAGGCAGGTGCCGACATCATTGAACTGGGCGTTCCGTTCTCTGACCCGATGGCCGACGGCCCGGTGATACAAAAAGCCAGCGAACGCGCCCTGCTTCACAAAATGAGCCTGCGTCGCGTCCTGCAACAGGTCAGTGTCTTTCGCCAAACCAATCAAACCACTCCCGTGGTTCTCATGGGCTATCTCAATCCGGTTGAAAGCATGGGGTATCAGCGGTTTGCCGAACAGGCCCGGGAAGCGGGTGTGGACGGGGTGCTGACGGTGGACCTGCCACCGGAGGAATCCGCTGAACTGGCTCCCCTGTTACGCCAGGCCGGGCTGGACACGATTTATCTGCTGGCTCCGAACAGCACCGACGAGCGCATCCGCAAGATGGGACAACTGGGTAGCGGCTACCTTTACTATGTCTCGCTCAAGGGGGTGACGGGAGCGTCCCACCTTGACATCGCCGACGTGCAGACCCGCCTCAGTGCCATTCGCCAGTTAACCGATCTACCGGTCGGTGTTGGCTTTGGTGTCAAGAATGCCGAAACCGCCGCAGAACTGGCCCGGGTGGCC
>CAIVXW010000355.1 GCA_903910005.1 uncultured Methylococcaceae bacterium | reverse complement strand
TCCGTTATGTACGCCTTTTTCGCCTCACTGGATGCCCGGATTATTCCCGAAGACATCAGTTGTCACGGCCAGGCCGACCTGACGGCCATCCTTGGCAATCATGTGTACGTGATGGAATTCAAGGTCATTGACGGTGCAACCAGCGACGACAACCCGGCCCTGGCTCAAATCGTGGCCCGGCAATATGCCGCCAGGTACCGGGGTGAACCGGGCAAACAGGTGCATGAACTGGGTTTTATCTTCAGCCGCAGCCTGCGCGGACTGGTACGGGCTGACTGGGCCTGAGTCATGAGGCACCCTGTCCCGGGCAGTAGCCCCGGGTCGGCGTGGAGGGGGACAAAAAGCGGTAGGGTTGTTTGTCCGGGTCAGGTAAACTGTCGGTTCACTGCCCCACTGGCGGGGAGTGAACCCTTTGACGGCAGTCCTGCAGGGCCGGTCACTTGTTGTGCAGGGCTCATCACTTTGACGACTATCGAGGTATGCTGATGATTCAAAAAACCACAAAAATACTGCTGGGTGCCTGCCTGCTGGCCGGAGCCGCGTTACCGCTACAGGCCGATGAAACCTGCGCGTCACCCTACATGACCCGGATAACCGGCCAGGAGGATTTCGTGTATGTCTGGACCCTCGGAGCGGAAGGGGTGGGAGACGAGCAGGACAAACTGGTCACCGTGGCGGTTAATCCGTCCGCGCCTGACTACGGCAAGGTGGTCGCCAGCCTGTCCGTCGGTGGACGCAACGAAGCCCATCACTCTGACTTTACCGATGATCGCCGCTTTCTCTGGGCCGGTGGTCTCGATACCGGCAAAATTTTCATTTTTGATGTCGCCAGCAACCCGGCTAAACCGACTCTCCACCACACCATTGAGGATTTCACCGCCCGCAGTGGCGGCGTGGTCGGGCCTCACAGTTTTTATGCCTTGCCGGGGCGGATGCTGATTACCGGTCTGTCCAACAACAAGGATCATGGCGGACGCACCGCTCTGGTCGAATATACCAATGCGGGCGAGTACATTGCGACCTACTGGATGCCGACCGATGCCGATCTGCAAGGGGCCATCAAGTCCGGTCGTTATGCTGACGGGTATAACTACGATGTACGCGCCGTGCCGCGCAAAAACCTGATGCTGACCTCCTCCTTTACCGGCTGGTCCAATTACATGATGGATTTCGGCAAGATGCTGACCGATGCGGAGGCCATGAAGCGTTTTGGCAATACCGTAGTGCAGTGGGATCTGGCCAGTCGCCAGCCGAAGAAAGTACTGGATGTACCCGGTGCACCGCTGGAAATCCGTTGTGCCTGGGGCGAGGATCACAATTATTGTTTCACCACCACCGCACTGACTTCAAAAATCTGGCTGATTCATCAGGATCAACAGGGAGCCTGGCAGGCACAGGCAGTGGCCGACATCGGTGATCCATCCGCCGTACCGCTGCCAGTCGATATTTCCATTTCCAGCGATGACCAGACCCTGTGGGTCAACACCTTCATGGACGGCAAGACCCGACGCTTTGACATCAGCGACCCGTTCCATCCACGTGAAACCTTTGCCCGCAAAATTGGCGAACAGGTCAATATGGTTTCCTCCAGTTGGGATGGCAAACGCCTGTATTTTACGTCTTCCCTGCTGGCCAACTGGGACAAGAAGGGAGCCGCCAACGAGCAATTCTTCAAGGCGTATCGCTGGGATGGCACGGCCCTGACGGAGGCCTTCTCGATTGACTTTACCCGGGAAAAACTGGGCCGCGCCCACCAGATGCGTTTCGGTGCCTACGCGCTTTACGGTCAATGAGGCCATTCCTGCCATGTCGCCGCCACTGACTCCCAAACCGGCCTGGCCGGATTTTGACATTCACCGCGCCCTGTCCCGTCTCCGTCTGGAGGCGGACTGGGTGGCTTTACGCCATGTGCGCGAAAGCAGCTACCACCGCAGTGTCCGTAACGGTAAACCGGACAGCAACCGCACCAGTCATGATGAGGGTGTGATGATCGAGACCCGTATTGACGGGCAGATCGGCTATGCCGCGACCTGTGACCTGTCGGAGGCGGGCCTGCTGCATGCCCTCAAACGGGCTGTCGCGCTGGCCGGGGTGACTGCACGCTTCCCGGTTTGCGCCCTGCCCGAGCAGGTTCGCCCGACTACCCGGGGCCAGTACGCCAGTCCGGTCGGACAACCCTTTGACCAAATGACACTGGCCGGTTTTACCGATCATCTGCTGGAAGCCTGTCGTCGGCTGACAGTGACGGATGCCGTCATCAACAGTGTGGCCGAAGCCACCCTGACCGAAACGCGGCAACACTACGTGTCCAGCAGCGGGGCCGACCTTTATCAGCAGTTCAGCCTGATTTCTCACCATTGCGGTGTCACCGCCCGGGCTCAGGGTGACATTCAGCAGCGTTCCCTCAATGGCCCGGTGGCCCGTTGTGTTCAGGGCGGGCTGGATCAAATTGACTGGGAGAGTCTGTATGCCGACTGTGAACAGGCCGGTGCCGAAGTCATGGCCCTTTTGGCCGCTGACAACTGCCCCGATACCACACTTGACCTGATTCTGGCTCCGGATCAGATGTTGTTGCAGATTCATGAGTCCATCGGTCATCCGCTGGAGCTGGATCGTATTCTCGGCGATGAACGTAACTACGCCGGCTGGAGTTTCGTGCAACCGGGCGATTTCGGCAGGCTTCAGTACGGCTCTGCCCTGATGAACGTGACGTTTGATCCTGGTCTCAGTCACCAGTTTGCCGCCTACGGTTTTGATGACTGCGGCCAGAGTGCCCGGCGTGAATACCTGATCCGGGACGGTTTGCTGGTGCGCGGCCTGGGCAGTCTGGAAAGCCAGCACCGTCTGGGGGTGGCGGGTGTCGCCAATTTCCGCGCATCCGGCTGGAACCGCGCCCCGATAGACCGCATGGCCAACATCAATCTGGAGCCGGGATCGTCCTCGCTTGAGACCATGATTGCGGCCACGGAACGCGGTATCTACCTGCAATCCAACCGCTCCTGGTCGATTGACGACTACCGCAACAAGTTTCAGTTTGGCTGTGAATATGCCCGCCTGATTGAGGACGGGCGACTCACCCGGGTCGTCAAAAACCCCAATTATCGGGGAATTACCGTGCCGTTCTGGCACAGTCTCAAGGCGGTAGGTAACGCGGACGAACGGCAGGTGTTCGGAACGCCCTACTGCGGCAAGGGCGAACCCAACCAGATGATCCGGGTTGGTCACGCCGCTCCCCCCTGCCTGTTCAGTCAGGTTGCCGTTTTTGGAGGTCACGCATGAATTCCTGGATCACGACCCTGGAACACTGGTTTGACGGGGTGGCCTGCACCACCTGGCCCTGGTTACGTCAGGACGAAGGCTTGACGCTGCGGCTGGATGGCGAAGATCAGGACTACATCCGCTTCAATGGCGGTCGGGTGCGTCAGGCCACGGCGGTTCGCCAGATTGGACTCAGGCTGGATTACCAGGCCAATCAGCGTCGCTGTAGCCAGCGGCTTACCCTGAGTGGACAGCTTGAGCGGGACAAACCCCTCGTGCGGGATTGTCTTGAGCGGCTACGGCAGGAAAGTCAGGCCTTGCCGCCGGATCCCTGGCTGGTGCCGCTGCAAAACCACGGTCAAAGCCACGTCCATCATTCCGGGGCATTGCCCGAGGTGACCGGACTGATTGGCGAACTGGCGGAACAGGGACACGACTACGATTTTACCGGCCTGCTGGCCCAGGGCACCCTGGTACGGGCCAACCGCAATTCACTGGGTCAGGCCCACTGGTTCTCGGCAGAAAACCTGTTCATCGACTATTCCCTTTACACCGTCAATCCGGATGGACAGAACAAGGCCGTCAAGGGCTTTTACGCCGGTTCTGCCTGGGACAGGGAACGTTATGCCGCCCGGTGGAGGGACAATCTGCAAGCCCTGCGGCAACTGCAACGTCCCAACTACACCGTCCAGCCGGGTGAGTATCGGGTTTATCTGGCACCGGCAGCGGTGGATGACCTGATCGGCATGGTCTCCTGGGGTGGGTGCAGTTACCAGGCCTTTCGCGAAGGTCGTTCGGCTCTGGGCAAACTGTTTGAAGGCCGGGCACGGTTGTCGCCCCGCTTCACCCTGCGGGAAAATTTCGCACCGGGTTTCTGTCCCCGCTTCAACAGTCTGGGCGAATTACCGCCGGAAAGCCTGACCGTAGTGGCGCAGGGAGAACCGGGAAGCCTGCTGATCAGTTCACGCTCCGCCTGCGAATACGCCGTGAACGGCAATGCCGCCGAGCCCGGCGGAGAGGGTTTGCGTTCGCCGGAATTGCTGCCGGGCGATCTGGAACAATCCGCCGCGCTACAGGCATTGGGAACGGGGCTTTATCTCAGCAATCTGCATTACCTCAACTGGAGTGATGTACAGGAGGCCCGGATTACCGGCATGACCCGTTACGCCTGTTTTCGGGTGGAGAATGGCGAGGCGGTGGCTCCGATTGCGGATGCCCGCTTCGACGAAAGCCTGTACCGCCTGTTTGGCTCGGCCCTGGAAGCCCTGACCCGGCAGACCGAGTGCTGCCTGGCCACCGACACCTACGGCCAGCGTAGCGTCGGCGGCAGCCAGATTCCCGGTGCCCTGATCAGCGCGTTCCGGTTTACCCTGTAATGGCGGGGGTAAACACCGCCATTTAATTCCCCTCCGTCATTCCCCTCCCCTGGAGGGGTGCCCGAAGGGCGGGGTGGTCGTTGGAGTATAGCGGTTATTTTTATTATGCCAATTCCGGGTGAGGGATGCGGAATGGCGGGCGAATGGCGAATGGTGAATGGCGAGTGGTGTGGCCATCCTGTCGTGAGGCGGCCATCCTGGCTGCCAGTGAATAGTGAATGGCTGCCCACTGCCCACTGCCCACCGCCTACTGCCTCAGTGATCAGAGACCCGCGCCACCGCCCACACCTGAATACAGGCCACACCGGCTGCACGCAGTGTCCGGGCCAGTTCATTGACGGTGGTACCCGTAGTCACCACATCATCAACAATGGCCACATGCCGGGGCAGGCCGGTATCGGCCACCTGAAATGCCCGCCGCACATTAACCCGGCGTTGCCGGGCCGAAAGACCGGCCTGGGCGGGTGTGTGACGAATTCGGGTACACAACGATGCGTGTAGCGGAATGGCCAGACGCCGGGACAGTTCAAGCGCGATCTCAGCCGATTGATTGAAACCCCGCTCCCGGTAACGGCGCGGGTGCAGCGGCACCGGCACCAGGGCATCCGGTCGGTGCGGGTGTTCGGCCAGATGCTCGGCCAACAGACGCCCCAGGGTCCGGGCACAATCCAACCGCCCGCCAAACTTGAGAGCCTGAATCAGGTGACGCACCGGTTGCTGATAATGGAACAGGGCAAGGGCTGCGTCGTAAGCGGGTGGGGTTTGCTGACACTCACCGCACAGCCGATTGAAACCGGGATGCGCCAGCGGCAGGGCGCAGCGGGCGCAGGCTTCCTGAATGCGCGGCAGCGACTCAAGACAACCACCGCACAAATCCAGCCCGCCCTCACCCGCATCCCCGCACAACAGGCAGGTGGGCGGGTACAGCCAGTGTTCAATCACGCTCAGCCAGTGGTTTGCCATGTTACTCAGGGGTCAGGGGTCTGGGGTCAGGGGTCAGTATGCGGTGTTCATTCACCATTCGCTATTCACCGGCGGCCAGGATGGCCGCCCCACTCGCCATTCACCATCCACCCGGCGGCCAGGATGGCCGCCCCACGACAGGATGGCCGCCCCACGCCTAAACCAGGGCTTCCAGTTGGGCGTAGGCCAGCATCAGCCATTTGATGCCTTCCGCCGTAAACCGAACCTGCACCCGGGCCTGACTCCCCTCCCCTTCGCACTGCAAAATAACACCTTCGCCAAAGCGGGCGTGGCGTACCCGTCGCCCCGGTTTGAACCCGGACAGATTATCGCTGGCCGCCGGGCGCAGCGGAGCTGCTGTCGCTGCAGGCTGACGGGCCGGGGTTCGGGCGCGGACGTCGTGCAGGGTATCCGGGGGGATTTCCCGCAAAAAACGGGAGGGTCTGGGCATCATGTCCCGGCCATACAGGCGGCGACTTTCGGCGTGGGTCAGGTAGAGTTTGCGGCGGGCGCGGGTGATGCCGACGTAACACAGGCGACGTTCTTCTTCCAGCCGACCGGTTTCCTCCAGCGAGGCCTGGCTGGGGAATAAGCCCTCCTCCAGACCCACCACAAATACCAGATCAAATTCCAGCCCCTTGGCGGCGTGCAGGGTCATCAACTGGACACAGTCATCATTACCCTCACTGCCGTTATCACCGGATTCCAGCGCGGCATGGGACAGAAAGGCCTGCAGGCGCGACAGTTCCGGGTCGTCACCGGGCTGTTGGTCAAACTGGCGGGCCGCCCCGATCAATTCAGCCAGATTTTCCAGCCGGGTTTCGGCCTGCTCGGTTTTTTCCCGGGCAATATGGGCACGCAGCCCGGAATGCTGGATGATGTCTTCCACCTGTTTGGGCAGGGGTTGGTCGTTTTCGATGCGGGTTTTCATGCGGGTAATGAGCTGCATGAATTCGCTCAGGCTGGCATGAGCCCGTCCCGGCAGGGCGTTGTCCTGACAAAGCCTTACTGAGGCCTGCCACAGCGAGCAGTTTTCGGTTCGGGCCAGGTCACGAATCAGGTCGAGGGTTCTGAGGCCGATGCCACGGGTCGGGGTATTGATGATTCGCTCAAACGAGGGATCGTCATGCGGGTGAGTCACCAGGCGCAGATAGGCCAGGGCATCCTTGACTTCGGCCCGTTCAAAGAAGCGAAGCCCGCCATAGACCCGATAAGGCAGCCCTGCCGCCAGAAAACGTTCTTCAAACTGACGTGACTGGGCATTGGAGCGGTACAGGATGGCGGCGTCGCTGCGGCGTCCGCCGGCCTGGCACCATTGCCGGATTCGTTCGACCACAAAACCGGCTTCTTCCTGTTCGTTGAAGGCGGCATACACCGAAATGAGTTCACCGCTCTGACCCTCCGTCCACAGGGTTTTGCCCATACGGCCTTCATTGCGGGCGATCAGGGCATTGGCGGCCCGCAGGATGGTACCGGTGGAACGGTAGTTTTGTTCGAGTCGCACCAGTTGGTGAGCCGGATAATCCGCCCGGAATTTTTGCAGGTTTTCGACCTGGGCACCGCGCCAACTGTAGATGGATTGATCATCGTCTCCCACCGCGAACAGGTTTTGCCGGTCACGGGTAAGCAATCGCAGCCAGGCATACTGGATGTTGTTGGTATCCTGAAACTCATCCACCAGTACGTGGTGGAAGCGCTGCTGATAGTGTGCGAGCAGGGGTGGGGTATCGCGCATCAATTCGTGGGTACGCAGCAGGAGTTCGGCAAAATCCACCAGACCGGCCCGGTCGCAATGATCTTCATACGTCCGGTAAAACTGCCACATCTGTCGCTGAAAGGCATCATGCGGCTCGCCCAGATGGCGGGCACGCCGCCCCTCTTCCTTCTGGCCGTTGACGAACCACTGCACCTGGCGCGGCGGCCAGCGGGCTTCATCCAGTTCCAGATTTTTCATGAGACGGCGCACCAGACGGAACTGGTCGTCGGAATCAAGCACCTGGAAAGCCTCGGGCAAACCGGCTTCGCGGGCGTGGAGCCTGAGCAGGCGGTGAGCCAGACCGTGAAAGGTTCCTACCCAGAGCGAACGGGTCGGAATGTGCAGCAGTTCCTCAATGCGGGTACGCATTTCGCTGGCCGCCTTGTTGGTGAAGGTCACGGCCAGGATGCCGTGCGGGGAAATGCCCTCGACCTGCATCAACCAGGCGATGCGGTGAACCAGCACCCGGGTCTTGCCGCTGCCGGCACCGGCCAGCACCAGTTGGGCCGCATGGGGGGAGGTGACCGCCTCACGCTGGGCGGTATTAAGGCAATCAATGATGGGTGTTATGTCCATGACTACTGGAGGTGAAAGATGTATGGCCGCAGCCAAAAATATGGGTTGCGTAATTCTACCCGAACTATCACAATCAGGACTCCAATAACTAAATCAACGAGGAAGCTACAGCAATGACATTCGACATTAAAAGAGCTCTGGTTCGTGAACTCAATGTGGGGGAAAAGGATCGCAACATCCGCTACGGCGTGGGTGCCGCCGCGATTCTGCTGTCCGTTTTCATGGGAGACATCTTTCTGCTGCTGATCGGCGGCATCCTGGTGGCAACCGCCTTCGTGCGCTGGTGTCCGGTCTATTCGGGCCTTGGCCACAGCACGGTGGCAACCGCTGAATCCGGCAACGACACCACTCCGTCAACCTGATCGAGGGCTGTCACGGGCCAGCCTGGCGGAGACATTCCTGCCTGGCTGGCCTGTATTCTGCTTCATGACCGTCATCCATTGTTTGAATCCTGGTGTACTGTCATGAAATCTTCGCTGCTCAAGTTTTTTGTCGGCCTGTTGCTCGGTGGTCTGGTTCTGTTGATCCAGCGGGTTGACCCAATCGGTCAATACGTCAATCTACCCGGCCTGCTGTGGGTTATGATCGGACCCCTGATCCTGACGGCACTGGCCCACTCGCCCCGCAGTGTCCTCGCCCTGCTCAGAAACCTGCCCGCCCGCCTCCGTACCGAACCGCCGTTTGATCCACAGCAACTGCAACTCTTTCTGCACGTGGCCGAACTGTATCGCGTCGGCAATACCCGGGCCGCCGAACAGGCGGGCCACCACCTGGAAGATCCGCTCTGGCGACAGGGGATTGAACTGGCACTGCAACGCACGGCTACCGATGACGTGACCCGCCTGTTGCAGTGGCGTATTGCAGCCAGCCGCGATCATTACAACGAGGACATCCGCATGATCCGCACCCTCGGTGCCTACGCCCCGGCGTTTGGCATGCTGGCAACCCTGGTCGGTCTCATCGACATGATGTACGCCCTGAACGCCAACGATCTGGGCAAAATCGGCTCCGCCATGGGGTTCTCAATGCTGACCACGGCCTACGGCCTGGGACTGGCCAATCTGCTCTACAAGCCCATCATCAGTCGTCTGGAGCGACGCTGCCGGGATCATGTGACCCGGTTGCAGGTACAGGTCGAAACCATCCGCATGGTGCAGGAGCGGGTTCATCCCAATCTGATCCGGGATTACTGGGACGCCTGGCAAGGTAGCCGCCTGGCGACGCACACAACCCCTGTGGCTGCCGCCAAAGCCCCGCTGCTGCATCTGGTCAAGGCGTCCGGTTAGAGGATCACGCCCATGTTGTACATACATCCCCGCCGCGAACCGGCCCCAAAAACCACCCCTCTGGTATCATCCCGGCCCGCCAGCCTGCCGGAACCCTGGCCGACCGGCGAGGCCGATGAATCGGCTGACGGCAACAACTGGCTGCTGAGTTATGCCGACCTGATTACCCTGCTGTTCGCCCTGTTTGTAGTGTTGTGCGCCCATCAGAAAATCGTGCTGGATCAGCGGGCTCAACCGGAAAAAACCGCCCAGGTGGCAGCCCCCCTCCCCCAACCGGCCGAAACCACGCCCGCACCGTCTGCCCCGGTCGCTCCGCCTGTCGAGGTTTTGTCACAACCGGCCAGCACGCCTCACAATGACGTAATTCCGACGGTTCAGCTTGCCCACGTTCCGGTGGCACCGGCGTTACCGCCGCAATGGCTGGCCATGCCGCAACCGGAACCGGTCGCGGCTCCGTCGCCGCCGCTGTCCGTCAGTGCCCGCCTGCCCCAGGCCGAACTGGATCGCTGGGTTGAGTTCTCCGCCAGCGAGCAAAAAGTCAGGCTGGAAGTCAACGATAAAATCCTGTTCGATCCGGCCAGTGCCAAACTCAAGCCTGACGGTATTCTGGTGCTGGATTCGCTGGCGCACTGGCTGAAATTGCAGGCCGGTCAGGTCGATGTAGAGGGACATACCGACAACAGCCCCATCAGCAATCTGAAGTTTGATTCAAACTGGGAACTGTCCACCGCTCGGGCCAGTACCGTTACCCGTTACCTGATTGGCCAGGGTCTGGCTCCCGAGCGGGTCAAGGCCATCGGTCTGGCCGACACCCAGCCGCGCACCGGCAACGACACGCCTGACGGGCGGGCCAGAAATCGCCGGGTGTCGCTGGTTCTGTACCTGCTCCGGCAGGACGGCGTCGCGCTTTAGTCCGGTGCAAAGCCCTGAGCGACAGCGATTGCGCCTGGCAATCAGCGGTCAGGTGCAGGGCGTTGGCTTCAGACCCTTCGTATATCGGCTGGCCACCCGTTACGGCCTGGACGGTTGGGTGGTCAATACCCCGGACGGGGTGACACTGGAAATTGAAGGCAACAACGGTTGCCTGGCCGAGTTTCAGCAGCAACTCTCTTTGGAATGCCCACCCGCCGCCCGGATTGCGACAATCCGGGCAGAACCCCGCCCGCTGCAGGCCGAATCGGGCGGATTCACCCTCAAAACCAGCCTGACCGGAACAGACGCAACCGGTTGGCTGCTGCCCGATCTGGCACCCTGTCCCCGCTGTGTGGCAGAACTGTTCGACCCGACCAATCGCCGCTACGGCTATCCCTTCATCAGTTGCAGCGACTGCGGCCCGCGCTGGAGCCTGGTCACCGGGCTACCGTTTGACCGGGAACGCACGACCCTGGCAGGGTTTCGGCTGTGCGCCACCTGTGAAGCCGAATACCGGTCACCGGATGACCGCCGTTTTCATGCCCAGACCCAGGGCTGTCCCGCCTGTGGACCCCGCCTGACCCTGACCGATGCCGCCGGACGTCCCCTCGCCCAGGCCGATGAGGCTCTGGCACAGGCTTGCCGCTGGCTGCAACAGGGCAAAATTCTGGCCGTCAAGGGCATCGGCGGGTATCAGTTGCTGGTGGATGCCACCCGGCAGGACGCCGTCATGGCGTTGCGAGCCCGCAAATCACGCCCGGCCAAACCGTTCGCCATACTCTGTGCTTCCAGTGAGGCGGCCGCCTGCCGGGCAGTACTCAGCGACACGGAACGACGCATTCTGGAATCTCCCGCCGCTCCCATCGTATTACTCCATACCCGCCCGACTGAACCCTCCCCTGCCCCGCTGGTGCCGGCCCTGACCCTGGGCATTCCGCTGATCGGCATTTTGCTGCCGCCCTCGCCGTTACATCATCTGCTGAGTCGAGCCACCGGGTTGCCACTGGTGGTGACCAGCGGCAATCGTGGCGGCGAACCCCTCTGCACCGACGACGCTGATGCCCTGGAGCGGCTGGCCGGTCTGGCCGACGGGTTTTTGCGGCACGACCGTCCCATTCAGCGGGCACTGGACGATTCAGTCGTCCGGGTGGTGGCGGACGAACTGCTGATGCTGCGCCGCGCCCGTGGCTACAGCCCCTGCGTGCCGCTGCCCCACCCGCTACCGCCGCGCATTGCCCTGGGAGGGCATCTCAAAAACACCGTCGCCCTCAGCCGGGGCGATCATGCCCTGCTGAGTCAGCACCTGGGCGATCTGGACAACGCCGCGACCGAGGCCCACGCCGAGGCCACCCTGGCTGATCTGGCCGGTTTGTCCGGCCTGACCGACGCCGAGGTCGTTTGTGACCTGCATCCGGATTATGGTTCCAGCCAGACGGGACGGTGGTCAACCCCGCCACGACGGGTCTTGCACCATGAGGCCCACCTCAGGGCGTGCCTGGTTGAACACTCCCCCACCTACCCGGTGCTGGGGGTTGCCTTTGACGGACTGGGACTGGGGAGTGATGGCACCCTGTGGGGCGGTGAGTTTTTCATCGTGCAGCCGACTCACTGTGAACGAATCGCCAGCCTGCGCCGGTTTCAGTTGCCGGGCGGTACCCGGGCGGTGCGGGAACCGCGCCGGGTAGCCTGTGCATTGCTGTACGCGCTGTGGGGAGACAGGCTGCCGGAACGGAATGACATTCCGTCACTGGCGGCCCTGTCGGAGGCCGAACTCGGCAACCTGATTCGCATGATGGAGGCGGGACTCAACAGCCCCTTCTGCAGCAGTGTGGGACGCCTGTACGATGCAGTCGCCAGCCTGCTGGGTATTTGCCAGATTAACCGTTACGAGGGCGAAGCCGCCCTGCGCCTGGAATGTGCCGCGTTTGCCGCCACGGAATTTGAACCCTATCCATTCAGCCTGCAAGCCAACCCGGCAGGCAACCCACCCTGCCTGATTGACTGGGAACCCCTGCTGCTGGCCCTGCTGCAGGATCGCCCCCCGTACCGGTTCGGGCCACCGGCTGCCCGCTTTCAGCAAACCCTGATCGAGATCATTGACGCGGTAGCGGCAACCACCGGTCTCAAGACCCTGGCCCTGTCCGGGGGCGTGTTCCAGAACGCCTGGCTGACCCGGCGGGCCGTTACCTGGCTGGAACCACGTGGTTACAGGCTACTGCGCCACCGCCTCATTCCGCCCAATGACGGTGGGCTGGCAGTGGGCCAGTTGCTGAGTGGCCCGAACGACCTGCGTGATCCTCATTGAACCAGCCCAGCGTGCGGTGCAGGTTGACCACCTCGCCCACCACAATCAGGGCCGGTGAACCAATGGCCGCACCACTTGCCTGCGTCGGCAGATCGGCCAGGGTGCCTACCAGTGTTCTCTGCTGGCAGGTGGTACCCTGCTCAATCAGGGCCGCCGGTCTGTCAGGCGGGCAACCGGCGTCAATCAAACGCTGGCAGATTTTGGAAAGCCCCTGCAAGCCCATGTAAATCACCAGCGTCTGGCCGGTTCGGGTCAGATGTGACCAGTCATGGCATTGCGTTTCGCCGTCCTTCAGGTGGCCGGTCAGAAAAGTGACCGATTGGGCCAGATCGCGGTGTGTCAGGGGAATACCGGCATAGGCGGCACAACCGGACGCCGCCGTCACACCGGGAATGACCTTGAAAGGGATGCCCTCGTCGGTCAGGGTTTCGATTTCTTCACCGCCCCGTCCGAAAATGAACGGATCACCGCCCTTGAGCCGTACCACCCGCTTGCCTTGCCGGGCCAGGCGGATCAGCAACTGGTTGACTTCAGCCTGCGGCAGGGTATGGTGACCGCTGGCCTTGCCTACATAGATGCGCTCGGCGTCGTTTCTGACCCGCCGCAGGATGTCCGGTGACACCAGCCGGTCATACACCACCACATCGGCTTCCTGCAAGGCACGCACGGCTGCCAGGGTGAGCAGGTCAGGATCACCCGGGCCTGCACCTACCAGACAAACAAAACCGGTCGGAGGGAGAACCGCACCCGTCCCGTCGGCCTGCAAGGTCGCTTGCAGACAGCGGGCGGCTTCGTCCATGCGTCCGGCCAGCACCCGTTCGCCGATGCTGCCCTGCAATACCTGCTCCCAGAATGCCCGCCGCCGGGCCGGTGCAATCGCGGCCTTGACCGGCTCGCGGAAGCGTTCGGCCAGGCTGGCCAACTGACCGTAAGCCTCCGGCAGCCAGGCTTCCAGTCGGCTACGCACCAGTCGGGCCAGCACCGGTGAGGCACCGCCGGTCGACACCGCTATCAGCAGGGGGGAGCGATCCACCACCGCCGGAAAAATAAAGGTACACAGGGCCGGTTGATCCACCACATTGACCGGAATCCCCCGGGCGACTGCGGCGGCATGTACGGCCTGGTTGACGGCCGGGTCGTCGGTGGCCGAAATCACCAGTTGAAACCCGGCAAGATCCGCCGCGCTGAAGTGGCCGCAGCGATGCTGCACGGTGCCACGTGCCTGCAAGTCGGTCAGGGCATGATTCAGGTACGGAGCCACCACCGTGACGGCGGCTTCGGCCCGCACCAGGCTGGTTACCTTACGCAAGGCCACGTCCCCGCCACCAACGACCAGGCAGGGACGGGTACGGATATCCAGAAAAACAGGAAAAAACTTCATTGGAGCGTAGACAGTGCTGTAGTGGACGGTGAATACTGACTGGCCGGATCACGCGGCTGACCCGGTCAACCCAATCCTTAAAAACAACCAACCCGAATTCCATAGATGATGCAACACAGGAATCTGACCCGGTTGATACCGGGCCTTGTGGCCGTGCTGCTGGCCGCCTGCAAGGCCGGGCCGGATTATCACCCACCGACACCCCCGGGCGGTGAGCATTTTACCCATGAACCGACCGGGACACAGCCTGCAGGTGCGGTGGAACTGAAATGGTGGGGCCGGTTCAATGATCCGCTGCTGACCCGACTGGTTGAGCAGACCCTGGCCGGTAACACGGAAGTACACATTGCCACCGCCCGGTTGGCCGAGGCCCGCAGCCTGCTGACCCAGGCCGGACTGGAACTGTTGCCCGGCGTCAGTGCCCGCGGTGTCTATAACGCACAGAAACGCAGTCTTGACGCCCTGAATCGGCGTAATTTCGTACCGCGCAATCTGGAACTGTTCAACGCCGGTTTCGATGCCACCTGGGAACTGGATTTGTTCGGGCGGTTGCGACGGCGGGTGGAGGCCAGCGCAGCCGACATGGAAGCCAGTCGTGCCGTGCGGCGTGATGTAATTGTGAGCGTGATTGCCGAGACGGTCAGAAATTATCTGGCATTGCGGGGAATACAGGCCGAACGCGATTTAACCCAGGCTATCGTAGCCAATCAGCGCGAACTGCTGACCCTGACCGAAGCCCTGCTGCAGGCCGGTCAGGGCACCGAACTGGATACGGCCCGCAGCCGCGAACTGCTCAGCGTCACCGAAGCCACGCTGCCCGAGCTGGACACGGCGGCAGAGCAGGCCATTCATCGTCTGAGTGTGTTGAGCGGGCAGGTACCGGATGCCCTGCGCCCCATGCTGGCGGAGCCGCGTCCGCTTCCGGTTCTGCCCGGCGGGCTTGAACCGGTTCAGCCGCAGGCGTTACTGCGTCGCCGTCCCGATATCCGGGTGGCAGAGCAAAACCTCCGGGCTGCAACTGCCGCGATCGGAGTAGTCACCGCTGAACTGTTTCCGCGTCTGACTTTCAGCGGCAATTTTTCGCTGGAATCACGCACCCTGCTGGGCTTGGGCGGACCGGGTTCCGAGAGTTTTCTGGCCGGGCCGCGCCTGACCTGGGCTGCCTTTGACCTGGGCCGCATCCGCGCCCGCATCGCGGCGGCCCGCTCCGGTGCCGAAGCCACCCTGGCCGATTATGAACAGACCGTATTGCTGGCCCTGGAAGACACCGAAAACGCCCTGTTCAATTTCAGCCAGCAGCGAACCCGACTGATTGCCCTGGAAGCGGCCCGCGACGCCAGCCGAACCGCCCGTCACCTGTCACAATTACGTTTTGAGGCAGGCGTGAGTGACTTGATGCCGGTGGTCGATGCCGAACGCCGGGTACTTGAGGATGAACGCCAGCAGATACGCGGCCAAACCGCCGCCCTGACGGCCCTGGTGAGTGTGTACAAGGCACTGGGCGGTGGCTGGGAACCGTTTGACGGTGAGGGGTGAATGGTCAGTGGTGAATAGCCGGGAGCGCGACCATCCTGACGGCCCGGTGGGGTTAATGGCGAGTGAGTGCCGCATACCAACCAGCAATCCATGCCGCCATTCGCCATTCGCCCCCTATCCCGAATTCACGTTATTATTACGCTCCCTTTTACTTTCAGGACACCAAGGAGCGACTATGGCTATCATCACTGGTACCCCCAATCATGACAAGAAACTCGGCACTGCTCAGGCAGACACGCTGACCGGACTCGACGGCAACGATACGCTCGCGGGACAAAGCGGCAACGACATTTTAAAAGGCGACAACGGTGCGGATTCGCTGGATGGCGGCACCGGTAACGATCAACTATCAGGTGGCACAGGCAATGACGTACTGCTGGGCGGCTCCGGCAACGACAGCCTGAACGGTGCTGAGGACAGCGACACCCTCGACGGTGGTGCCGGAGCCGACACCCTGGACGGCGGCACCGGGGCGGATAACATGACGGGAGGTGACGGCAATGACCTCTATTTCGTGGACAACATCGGCGACCGGGTCATCGAAACCGCAGCGCAAAAAAGTACCGACAGCGTACTCAGCACGATCCGCTACGTGCTGCCTGATTTTGTCGAGCATCTGCAACTGCTGGGTGACAGTGCCCTGTCCGGTACCGGCAATGCCCTCAAAAACCGCATCACCGGCAATGCCGCCGACAACCTGTTACTGGGCATGGACGGTCAGGATACCCTGAGCGGTAGCGACGGTGCGGATACCCTCGACGGTGGCAGCGGAGCCGATTCCCTGGTGGGAGGCAGTGGCGACGACACCTACCTGATTGGCAACACCGAAGACAAAATCGTTGAAACCGCCGACGGCGGTGACTCGGATCGTATCGTCAGCAGCATCAGCTACAGCCTGATCCGCCATATCGAAACCCTCACCCTCACCGGTACAGCCAATCTCCAGGGAGAAGGCAACGACGCGGCCAACCTGCTGGAAGGTAACAGCGGTGCCAACAACCTGAGCGGCGGTGCGGGTGACGATACCCTGCCGGGTCATGATGGCAACGATACCCTCGCAGGCGGCAGTGGTGATGATCAACTCCAGGGCGGAACCGGCGACG
This sequence comes from uncultured Methylococcaceae bacterium, assembly GCA_903910005.1. Lineage (GTDB taxonomy): Bacteria > Pseudomonadota > Gammaproteobacteria > Methylococcales > Methylococcaceae > CAIVXW01. The sequence continues at coordinate 4,607 of CAIVXW010000355.1, read as the reverse complement.
ACACCGCCTTTTACAGCAATCCTCTGGAAGGCTATCAACTCAGCTTTGATGACGAGAGCCAGGAATGGACGGTCACCGACATCGACCCCGGCAACGGCGATGAAGGCACCGACAGCCTCACCGGCATCGAACGGGCCCAGTTCGCCGACCAAACCCTCAACCTCAGTGCCAAACCCACACTCACCGCCGCCGATGTCACACAAGCCGAAGGCACCGGCAGCACCGACACCGGCCTGAAATTCACCCTCAGCCTGTCCGAAGCCAGCGCACTTCCCGTGAGCGTGGACTACACGCTTCAAGCCGGTGCCGCCGAAGCCGGAACCGACTTTACCGCCAGCAACGGCACCCTCACCTTTGCCCCGGGCGTGACCCGCCAAACCCTCAGCGTACCGGTCAAAGCCGATAACGTCGATGAAACTGACGAAACCTTCAGCCTTAATCTCGGCAACGCAGTCGGCGCAAGCCTGACCAAAACCCAGGCCACCGCCACCCTCCGCGACGACGACACCGCCGTTCTGACCGCAGTCGGCGTGTCTTTCACCGAAGGCGACTCCGGCAGCAGCAATGCCACCGTCACGGTCAGCCTGTCCACCCCGTCCAGTCAGACGGTGACGGTTGATTACGCGACGCAGGATGGCACGGCCAAAACCGGACTGGACTACACCGCCACTGCCGGAAGCCTCCGTTTTGCTCCCGGCATCACCCGCCAGGACATCCTGATTCCCATACTGGGCGAGCAAGTCGATGAGGCCGACGAAATTTTCACCCTGATACTGAGCCGCGCCGAGAATGCCCGCCTTGATGCAGCGGCCAGCCGTATTGTCCTGACCTTGTCGGACAACGACCCAACCCCCACCCTCAGTCTCACACCGGTCACCATCGACGAAGGCCAAAACGGCACCGGCATTGCCACGCTGACCGCGCTCCTCTCCAATCCCTCGGCCCAGGTCATCACCCTCGACTACGCCACGCTGGATGAAACCGCCCTGGCCGGAAGCGATTACCAGGCAGCCAGCGGCACATTGCGCTTTGCCCCCGGCGAAACCAGCAAGACACTCACCCTGTCGGTACTCGGCGACAGCCTGAACGAGGCCGATAAAACCTTTGGCCTGCTGTTCTCCAACCCGCAAAACGTCGTGGTCGATGCCAGCACCGGCAAAGCCGCCGTGACCATCAAAAACGATGATGCCCAGCCAAGCCTCGCCATAAGCCCGCTCACCCTGACCGAAGGCAACACCGGCACCACCTTGGCCACCCTTGAAGTCAGCCTGTCAGCCGTATCCGGCCAAACCGTCAGCGTGGCCTACACCACCGCCAACGGCACTGCCAATGCCGGTATTGATTACACCGCCACCAGCGGTACCCTGAGCTTTGCCCCGGGCACGACCCGCCAGACCATCACCCTGCCGATTCTCGGCGAGACCCTGTATGAACCGGATGAAACCTTCAACCTGAACCTGAGTAATCCACAAAATGCCGGCCTGAATCCCGACCGCAGTGCCGCCCTCATCACCCTTGCCAACGACGATGCCATTCCTGCCTTGTCGCTTACCAGCATCCAGATCAATGAAGATGGCGGCAACGGCAAGGCCGTGCTTGCGGTCAACCTGTCTGCCGCATCCGGGGTGGCCGTCAGTGTCGATTACACCACAGCCGATGGTACAGCCCTGGCGGGAAAGGACTACACAGCCCAGACCGGAACGATCACCTTTGCCGCCGGCGAAATCGTCAAAACCTTTAGCATCCCCATCATCAGCGACACCCTTAACGAAATTGACGAAAACTTCAGTGTCAGCCTTGCCAATGCCCGCAATGCCAACCTGAATGCAGCCGGTCAAACTGCGACCGTCCTCATCAGAAACGACGACCCACAGCCCGTAGTATCGGTCGTGGCCGCTTCAATCAACGAAGGTCAGAGCGGCAGCAACATGCTGAACACCACAGTGAACTTGTCGGTTGCGTCCGGGCAACCGGTGACCGTTGCGTATGCCACGACAGACGGCACCGCCACATCAGGCACCGACTACACCGCTCAAACGGGCACCCTGGTATTCAACCCCGGCGAAACCAGCAAAACCATCAGCATTCCAATCAGCGGCGACACCCTCAATGAAGCCGATGAAACCTTCACGCTGGCACTCACCAATCCCCAAAACGCCAGCCTCACCGCCCCGGCAGACAAGGTCACCCTCACCATCAAAAATGATGATGCGACACCGGTGCTCTCCATCGCCGACACCCGCGTAACCGAAGGCAGCAGCGGCACCACCCAGGCCAGCGTCACGGTCAGCCTGTCGGCGGCATCCGGGCAGGTGGTCACTGCCCGCTATGCCACGGCAGACGCAACCGCCAAAGCCGCTGGCGACTACACCAGCCAAACCGGAACCGTGCGCTTTGCCGCAGGCGAAACCAGCCAAACCCTCACCATCCCGGTCACCGCAGACAGCGAAGTCGAAACCGATGAAACCTTCACCGTCAACCTGACCGCCCCACAAAATGCCAGCATCAGCCCCACAGGCAGCAAAGCCACCGTCACCATAAGCAATGATGACATCGCCCTGCCGACGCTCTCGCTGGCCGATAACGAAACCACCGAAGGCAACAGCGGCAGCCATGACCTGCAACTGACCGCCACCCTGTCCACCGCGTTTGATCGGGTAGTAACCGTCAACTACACCACCGTCGATGATACCGCCACAGCAGGTGACGATTACACCGCACAAAGTGGCACCCTGACATTCGCACCGGGAACAACCCGCCAAAGCCTCAGCATTCCGGTTGCAGGCGATAGCGTGCAGGAAAGTAGCGAAACCTTTCGTCTGGTCTTCAGTAATCCACAAAACCTCACGGTCAATGGGCCAAGTATGGTTTACATCACTAATGATGATCTGGATGGAGTGACATTTGAGGGGTTTGATGGAGGTGGAAGTGAAGGCAATGACGATATTCCAGGCAGCGTACGCAATGACCGCTTGATTGGCCTGGCCGGGGATGACACCCTGAATGGAGAAGTGGGACGTGATTTGTTACTGGGAGGGCCGGGAGCGGATACCTTGTATGGAGGCAACGATGAAGCGGACGACTGGATTGATGGCGGAACCGGGAATGATGTATTAAATGCTTACAAGGATGGAAAGAGAGAGAGCTGGGTAGCTCAACCGGTCCTTGGCAACGACACACTGCTGGGCGGGGCCGGGGATGACCGGATTTATCACCGCACCACCTCCGGCGGCTACAAACACCTGATTGAGGGCGGGGATGGTAACGACACCATCTACGGTAGCACAGCCAGCGATGACTACGGATATAACTATGCTTTTGGCGACGATACCCTGCGTGGTGGCAATGGCGATGACGTAATTGGTATTGGTGGTTACATGGTGGTTCTTACAGACTACGACGACTACTACACCCCATACTTCAGCGAATCCGGCAATGACCTCATTGAAGGCGGGGCTGGACGCGACACCCTGTATGGCGGGTATGGAGATGACACCTTCGTTTTCAAAACCGGGGATTCCGGTGTCGGCACCGGCAACCGCGACCGGATTATGGATTTCAATGTTGATGCCACTGGCGAAGTGCTGGATTTACACGAAGTCTCGCCCAGTGGCAGCACGTTGACCTTCCAGAAAATGGCCGCCTTCACCGCTGCCAACCAGGTACGCTACACCCTCGACTCCGCCAACAAACTCACCATCGTTCAGATCAACCTCGACCCCAATCTAAACACCGCAGAAATGGAAATAGAACTGGTCGGCTTCATACCCCTCAACGCCAGCGAATTCCTCCTGACCCCGGCGGTGTAATCAACCCAAAGGGATAACACCCTTCCAAAAGGGTGTTATCCCTCTCCCCGCCCGGCTTCGCAAATTGGATATAGAGGTTAATACAAAAGATGAATATCACATTTTCAATTAGTGACGATATCCTCATGGCAGTCAATGAAAACGCACATCAGTTTACGAATGATCTGCGTTTTTTCGCTGCGCTTGCATGGTATCGAAAAAACAAGCTTTCGCTGGGTAAGGCAGCCGAATTGGCAGGATATGACAAACTTGACTTTATCGCTCGCATGAAACTTGAACTGGAGCCGATTTTTGATTATGGGGAAGAAGAAATGCAATCAGTTTTCAATGATGCTGAAAAGCTGCCATGACTGTTGTGGTCAACACCACCCCGTTAATTTCTTTGGCTTGTGTCAGGCGGCTTGACCTCCTTGAACACCTTTTTGGCAGGGTTATTCTCGCTGAGGCGGTTTTTAGGGAAATCAAAGCAAGGCAGGGTTATGCCTATGTGGAAATCGACCAACCCTGGATCGAGGTTCGTCCCATTGTGGGTCAAATATATAAACAACTCTTGCTGAGTCAACTGGATAACGGAGAAGCCGAAACCATCATCCTGGCGCAGGAAATTCAAGCCGATTATGTGATTATTGATGAAAATTGTGGCTATCGTCTGGCCAAGCAGGCGGGTTTGCCTGTTGTCCGCACTCTGTCGCTGCTTTTGCGTGCCAAGGAAAAGGGAATTATCACGCACGTCAAGCCACTCCTTGATGAAATGCTTATCCGGGGACGTTGGTACTCGCCTGCGGTTTGCCGAGCCAT
>CAIVXW010000354.1 GCA_903910005.1 uncultured Methylococcaceae bacterium | reverse complement strand
TGAATCCGCAGGGGGTCGCCCTGGATGTGGCAGGCAGTCGCGGAACCGGCACGATTCTGGACGATGATCTGGCTGTCTTGTCGGTCTCGGATGCTATGGTCATTGAGGGTAATGCCGCTTCCCGCGATGCGGTTTTGACGGTGACCCTCTCCAGCCTGGCCAGTCAGACGGTTACGGTTGACTACGCCACACAGGATGGCAGTGCCACCGCCAACAGCGATTATCAGGCCAGAAGCGGCACCCTGACGTTTGCGCCGGGCGTGGCGTTCCGGGAAATTCGCATTCCCGTTCTGGGCGATGGCAGAGCAGAGACAGACGAGGACTTCAGGGTGGTATTGAGCAATCCGAAAAACGCAAACCTGGATGCAGTGACGTCTTCGGGCAGTGTTACGATTAGCGATGATGACCTGCCGGTCGTTTCCATCAGCCCGGTATCCGCCCTGGAGGGTGGGGCATCGGATAACTATCAGATGGAATTCAAGGTCAATCTGTCCACTCCGGCCAACAAGGCTCTGAGCGTGGATTACCGTACCCAGGCCATTACGGCGGTGGAAGGCGAAGACTTCAACGGGGTGACGGGTACCCTGAATTTTGCTCCCGGCGAACAAACCCGGGTCATCCTGATCCCGCTGGTGGGTGATGCCACCACCGAAGCCACCGAAACCTTCAGACTTCAACTGGAAAATCCCCGGGGAGTCACGCTGGACAGCCGAACCAGTACGGCGGTGGGCACCATTCTTGACGACGATCTGGCGGAGCTATCCTTCAGTGACATCAACCCGCAGGTGGTGGAAGGTAATCCGGGCGATGCCACTGTAGTCGATCTGACAGTGGTATTGTCTTCACCCTCGACCCGGCCGGTCAGCGTGAACTACAACCTCATGGCAGGTACCGCCCGGAGCGGTTCTGACTACAACGGGGTGGGTGGCACCCTGGTGTTTGAGCCTGGCAGCCTCAGTCAGGCCATCCGCATTCCGATCAGTGGGGATCTCAGCGTCGAACCGGATGAAAACTTCACGGTACAGCTCAGTTCTCCCCAAAATGCCAGCGTCAGCAGCAGCAACGGCCGGGCGACGGTGACCCTGATCAACGATGACAGCCCGGTGGTCTCAATAGCGGGAACCTCCATCCGCGAAGGCAACACCGGCATGTCTGAAGCGGTTTTGAACCTGACCCTGTCTGCGCCTTCCAGCCAGGCGGTAAGTGTCGACCTGTTCACCCAGGATGATACGGCCAGCGTCGGCAGTGATTACGGCAGTGTCGATACCACGGTATCCTTCGCGCCGGGTGTTGTTTCCCGGTCGGTTCGCATCCCGATTTACGCCGATTCAATACCGGAACCAGACGAAAGCTTCGGTGTTTATCTGAGGGATGCCTTGAATGCCGAGGTCAGCGGTTCGGATGGTCAGGCGATGGTCCGCATCCTGAATGACGATGTACCAGAGGTGAGCATTGAAGGAATCCGGATCGACGAGGGCAGTAACGGTATGGGCAGTGCCGTGCTGGGGTTGAGCCTGTCTGCGGCCTCGGATAAAACCGTCACGGTCAAATACACGACCAGCAATGGCACGGCCACGGCCGGTAGTGATTACACGGCCCAGTCGGCGCAGGTCAGCTTCGCCCCCGGCAGTACCGAACAGCAAATCAGCATTCCCATTCAGGGTGATACCCTGCAGGAAGCGGACGAAGTCTTTTATGTGCAGTTGGGATCCCCGCAGAATGCGGTTGTTGGCAGTTTCGCCGGCACTGCGAGCGTCACCCTGGTTAACGATGACACCCCCCCGCAGATCCCGCCGTCCGGTACCCTCCGCTATCATCTTTATAACGGCAAATGGTTTAATGACCCGGCACACACCCGCCCGGTGTCTGCCGCCACCGTGACCGATGCACTCAAAAAAGGCCCGGCCACCGTCCAGATTGATGGCTTTGAGGCTCCCGGCATCGTCCAGATCAGCGGGTGGACCCCGGACGATAAACTGGTGTTCAACACGCAGCCGGATGACATCCAGAAACCGCTGGGAACGGCCCGCTCCGATGCCGATGTCGA
>CAIVXW010000353.1 GCA_903910005.1 uncultured Methylococcaceae bacterium | reverse complement strand
CAACGTCCAGCGGTCGCTGGCCCATCAGTTCAAACGCATTTTGCAGGGGCTGTACCATGAACGGCAGCGAGTACAGCAGCGATCCGGCCAGCAGTCCGCCAAAGTTGAAGGATAACAGCCCCAGTCCCAGTGATCGGGTCAGTTGCCCGACCGGCCCGTGCGGTCCCAGCAGCATGAGAAGGTAAAAGCCGATGACCGTGGGCGGCAACACCAGTGGCAGGGCAACCAGTGCCGCAACGACAGGCCGCAATCGGGAGCGGCTGCGGGCCAGCCACCAAGCCAGCGGGGTTGCCGCGATCAGCAACAGCAGTGTGGTCAGCCCGGCCAGTTTGAGGGTCAGGCCGAGAGCCGCCAGGTCTTCTGCCTCAAGACCGGCCATTCAGCCTAATGGGCATGGGTGTGTGGCGGGGTGTTGGCGGAATGCTCGTGGGTATGCGGCGCGGTGTTGGCGGAGTGCTCGTGGGTAGGCGGCGCGGCCGGGCTGCTGGCAGGCTGCTCATGGGTCTGTAGCGTGGTCGGGTTGCTGGCGGACTCGTGCTGGCTACCGTGTTCGTGCTGTTCAGCCTGGCGGGCGTCCTGCAATTTCTGGACACCGACTCCGTACCGATACACCATGGTTCCCCCCAGGTCCGCCCCGAAAAACAGGCAGCCCCCGATCAGCAGACCCAGAAACCAGTTAAGTCCCTGTCCCATGCCGGAGGCCAGGGTCTGCCCCGCCATGAAACGCCACAGTGACAGCAACACCGAAAGGCTGGCTACGGTCAGCCCCAGAAACTCATGCCGCTCCATGATGGCATGTACCTCTTCGCCGTGTGGCACGATCTGCGCGGCAACCAACCCCGCCGCCACCGCTGCCAGGGCTCCCAGGGTTCCCAGATACAGCAGCCAGTTGGCACTGGTCTGCAATGACTCACTCTTGCGCAGCACAGCCAGAATATCCGTGAACAGATAGGCCGTGAGCAGGGCCACGGGAAAATGCACCAGCAGGGGATGCACGTTGTAGCCCAGGGTCAGGATACCGCCAAACAGCCCGCTCAGTGCGCCCGGTTCCATCAGGCCGGTCAGGCCGTCCAGCAGCCCTTCCAGCAGGCCCGCCAGTCCGCCGCCGCCGTCGTCGCCACCGCCATGAATCTGCGGCATGAGGTTAAAATCATTCAGTTCTGACAGGACAGGTAAACTCGACATATAGCATTTCCCCTTTGTGGTTGTTGGCGACATCCGTGCCGGTTTGGGTGGTTTCCTGCGCGTCAGACCCGCTCGGTTCGATCCGGTTCAGCACCGGTGGGAAGAGCGTTACCCTTGCAGGCGGGCGATGTCAGCGATGTCCAGAAACAGGCGTTCAATGGAGGACAACAGGGCCAGACGGTTCTGCCGCACCCGCTCGTCCTCACACAGCACCATCACCTGATCAAAAAAGGCATCGATCGGCTCACGCAGGGTGGAAAGCCGCCGCAATACCGCCGCATAGTCAGCCGACGCCAGCCCGGGCCTGGTTTCTGCCTCGGCCAGACGAACTGCCTGCAACAAAACCCGCTCGACCGGTTCGGTGAGGGCCGTTTCGTCGACCACCGCCCCGACTGATTGCCCAACCTTGCGTAACAGGTTGCGGATACGCTTGTTGGCCGCTGCCAGGCTGTCTGCCTCGGGCAGTTGCCTGAAGGTTTTGACGGCCTCCAGCCGCTTGCCGAAATCCGGCAGCCGGGTGGGGCGCAATGCCAGTACCGCATCAAATTCGTCGGGCCGGTATCCCTTTTCCAGACAGTAACCCCGCAGCCGCTCCAGCATGAAATCAAGTACGCTGGCGGCTACGGCGGTTCGGTCGAAGGCATGGCTGAATCCGTCCAGGGCGGACTCGATCAACGCGCCAAGGTCACTGTCCTGGCCGGTTTCCAGTTGAATGCGGATGATGCCGAGAGCCGCCCGACGCAGGGCGTAGGGATCCTTGTCGCCGCCGGGAATCAGGCCCGCGCTGAAGATGCCGGTCAGGGTGTCGAGTTTCTCGGCCACGGCCAGGACGCGACCGGTGTCGGTTTGCGGGAGTACTCCGCCGGACAATTTGGGCAGGTATTGTTCCTCAATGGCCTGGGCGACGTCGGCCGGTTCACCATCGGCCAGGGCATAGTGGCGTCCCATGATGCCTTGCAACTCGGGAAATTCACCCACCATGTTGCTGAGCAGATCGGCCTTGGCCAGCCAGGCTGCCCGGGCGACCGGAGCGGGATCAAGCGACAGGCGTTCGGCCAGAACCACGGCCAGAGCCTGAACCCGGCGGGTTTTGTCGAGTACCGAACCCAGGGTTTTCTGGAAGGTGATGCTGGCCAGTGCCGGTACACGGCTATCCAGCGATTGCCTGCGATCCTGATTCCAGAAAAATTCGGCATCGGCCAGGCGTGGCCTGACCACCCGTTCGTTACCGGCCTGTACCGTTGCCGGGTTACGGCTGGCGATGTTGCTGAAGGTAATGAACCAGGGTAACAACTGACCGCTCGCATCCTTGACCGGAAAATACTTCTGGTTGGCCTGCAGGGTGGTAATGAGGGCCTCGGACGGCAAGGTGAGAAAACGTGGTTCAAACGTGCCCAGTATGGGAACCGGCCATTCGACCAGGGCGGTGACTTCATCCAGCAGATCGTCCTCAATGTGGGCGATGCCACCGGCCCGGGCTGCCTCGGCAATGGCCGCCTGACGGATGAGTTCACGCCGCTCGGCAAACCCGGCAATCACCTGACCCGTTGCCTGCAGGGTAGCGGCATAGTCAGCGGGATTGTCGAGACGAATGCGATCCGGGTGATGGAAGCGGTGCCCCCGGGTGTCGCGACCGGTCTCAAGGTCGAGAATCCGGGCCGGAATAACCGCGTTCCCCCACAGCAATACCACCCAGTGGACTGGCCGCACAAACTCGGCCACTCCCTGCCCCCAGCGCATCCGTTTGGCGATGGGCAGTGCCGCCAGTGCCCGTTGCAGGATGTCGGGAATCAGGTTTTCGCTGGCCTCGCCCGCGATATGCTGGCTGACGCTGACCCAGGCATTTTTGCCGACGGTGGTCACCTGCAGTTGCTCCGGCGTGGCACCGGTGCTGCGCAAAAAGCCTTCCAGAGCCTTGCTGGGCGTGCCGTCCGCCTGATAGGCCGCAGCAACAGCCGGGCCGCGCCGTTCAACCGTCTGGTCGGGTTGCACCGTCACCAGTTCACGTACCCACAGGGCCAGTCGCCGGGGCGTGGCATACGCGGTAATGCTGCCGTGAGCCAGTCCGGCCTTGTCCAGACCGGCCCGTACCTGATCTGCCAAAGCCTGGCTCAGGGTCAGGAGGGATTTGGGCGGCAGTTCTTCGCTGCCCAGTTCAAACAATAAATCGCGCAGTTCAGCCATCTGAGGTGCCTTGGGAATTCAGTAAGGGGAAACCGAGACTCTCGCGCCGCTGGTAATAGGCTTCGGCGACTGCCCGGGCCAGTTCGCGGACGCGGAGAATGTAGCGTTGCCGTTCGGTGACGGAGATGGCCCGGCGGGCATCCAGCAGGTTGAAGGTGTGGGAAGCCTTCAGCACCATTTCGTAGGCAGGCAGGGGCAGGCCGGTTTCGATCAGTGTGCTGCATTCCTGTTCGTAGCTATCAAAATTGCTGAACAGGAATGCCGTATTGGCGTGTTCAAAATTGAAGGCTGACATTTCGACTTCGTTTTGATGATACACATCGCCGTAGGTGACGACCCCCTGCGGTCCCCTGGCCCAGACCAGATCAAATACGCTGGATTTGGCCTGAAGATAGAGGGCAATGCGTTCCAGCCCGTAGGTAATCTCTCCGCTCACCGGGCGGCAATCCAGCCCGCCCACCTGCTGAAAGTAGGTGAACTGGGTGACTTCCATGCCATTCAGCCAGACTTCCCAGCCCAGACCCCAGGCTCCCAGGGTGGGTGACTCCCAGTTGTCTTCGACGAAACGGATGTCATGTTCCAGCAGATCCAGCCCCAGATACGCCAGAGACCCCAGATACAGTTCCTGAATGTTGTCGGGGGACGGCTTCATCAGTACCTGAAACTGGTAATAATGTTGGAGCCGGTTGGGATTTTCCCCGTAGCGACCGTCAGTGGGACGCCGCGACGGCTGCACATAAGCCGTGTTCCAGGGTTCAGGCCCGATGGAACGCAGAAAGGTGGCAGGGTGAAAGGTACCCGCCCCGACTTCCAGGTCGAGCGGTTGCAGGATGACACAGCCTTGACTGGCCCAGTAGTGCTGCAGGGCCAGGATCAGCCCCTGAAAACTGGCGACATCCGGTGTAGAACAAGTTGAATTGGCCACAATCATGTACGGGTTGGTTGGAAGAAAAGACGAACGGGTCAACGGCCCGGATTATAACAGCCGTCCCGGAGAATCCTGTCCCTGACCAGTTGGCCGGAGAGGGTTACCATCGGCATCCCGCCGCCGGGATTGGTACTGCCACCGACAAAATAAAGGTTGCGGTAGCGGGGATTTTGGCACGGTATCTTGAAGCCCAGATTTTTGCGCCGGTCGGTCACGACACCGTAAATTGAGCCCTGATGCGAGTAATACCGCTGCTCGATGTCCACCGGTGTCCAGGTTTCCTCGGTGACGATATGGCGGCGCAGGTCAGTCAGGCCCATGCGTTCCAGCTTGTCGAGTACCCGTTCCCTGAAAGCCATGTAATCGTCCCGGGTCAGCGGACTGGCCGGATCAAGCGGAGGAATGTGGGGTAACACCTTGATGACTTCGCAGCCGTTCGGAGCCTGGGCCGGATCGGTTTTACAGGGAGCCACCACGTACAGGGTGGGATCATCCGACAAAGCCCGCCGCTGGAATACGGTATCGAAATGCCTGCGGGCATCCTGCGAGTGGAAGAAATTATGATGGGCCAGGCCGGGATACTGCCGATCCACGCCCAGATGCATCACCAGCCCCGAGCAACTCGGGGCAAATTTTTCCAGCGGTTTCAATTCGGCATCCGTGGTATTCAACAGGCGTTTGAGGGCCGGTATGACCTCCATGTTGGAAACCACGATATCGGCCCTGAAGGTTTGTCCGGCAGCGGTGACGGCCTGTTGTATCCGGGAGCCATTGGCTTCCAGCCGGACGATTTCGGTTTCGGGATGTACCGTCACGCCCAGTTCAGCCGCCAGTTGGGCCAACCCGCGGGCCAGGTTATACATGCCGCCCTTTACATACCAAAGGCCGTAGGCAAACTGGATGTGCGGCAGCAGATTCATCAGACCGGGTGCCTCATACGGTGAGGAACCCACATACTTGATGAAATAATTGAGGGTATCGACCAGCCTGGGATCCTTCACATAACGCCGCACTGACTGATCCATCGAGCGGAACATGTCGAAACCGGTCAGGCTCTGCCAGACCCCGTAATGTCGCACCACCGCCCCCAGGCTGTCGAGTCCTTCGCTCAGGTAGCCTTCCTCCACCCGGGCCGTGATGTCGGCGGCGTATTCCAGAAAGCGGAAAAAACCCTTTACGTCTCCGGGAAAAACCCGCCGCAGTTCCCGCTCCATGGCGAACCGCTCAGGCAGCAGGTCAAATACGGTGCCGTCTTCAAAAAAATTGCGCCAGTGCGGGGTCACGGCCTCAATGGTCAGATAATCGGCCATGCGCCGCCCGGCCCGGCTGAACAGTGACTCAAAAATATGCGGCATGGTCAATATGGAAGGGCCCAGATCAAAACTGAAGCCATCGTTTTCGAGCAGGTTCAGTTTGCCGCCCAAATGGGCATTCTTTTCGACCAGATCAACCTGGAATCCTTCACTGGCCAGCGATATGGCGGCTGAAAGCCCCCCCAGGCCAGCACCAATGACCAGCACGCGGCCGGTGGATTTTTGCATCATGTCGTACTACCTGTTTCTTTAATTTTGTTTTTTGTGCCTGGCCTTGAATCCCGGCAGGGTCATATATTGCTGAAATGATTGCATGGCTTGCCAGTTACGGCCCAGACGACGCAGCCAGTGGCCCTCGCCGTGCATGCAATCGACGAAACCGCGCAGGTGACGGTACCCCTCCTCTGAGTAAGGAAACCAGTTGGGCTCCTGTTCCTGCTGCCCACCGTTCACCATCACCGCCACACTCTGGCTGAATGCCCGCAGCCCCTCCGCCCCCCGGTAACGGCCAAAACCACTCTGGCCGACACCGCCAAACGGCAGCCCCGGATGACCGGCCTGCTTGATGACTTCATTGATGCCATAGCCACCGGCCCGTAAACGGCGGCCCACGGCCTGCCCCTGTTCGGTATCCTGCGTCCAGACGCTGCCATTCAGGCCCAGTTCGCCCAGGTTGGCCCATTCAATGGCCTGATCGGGATGATCGAACGCCATGACGGGCAACAACGGCCCGAAGGTTTCCTCCTGCCAGACCTGCATGTCAGGTGTCACGTCCCACAACACCACCGGATGGACGAACCCGCCTTCCCGCCTGAACGGGCCGGAGGCTTTGGCTCCCCGGGCGATGGCATCCTGATACTGCGCCTCGACGATGGCTATCTGCCGGGGAGCAGTCATGGCCCCCAGCTCGCAGTCAACATCGCCGCCAACCCGGAGGCGGGCAGTGGCCTCCACCACCGCGCTGACAAAGCGGGCGTACAGGGGCCGGGCCACCAGTGCCCGTTCCACTGAAATGCAGGCCTGGCCACTGTTGGTGAAGGCACCGTACACGGCAGCCCGCACACTGCGTTCAAACGGGGCGTCCGCCAGCACGATCATGGCATCCTTGCCGCCGAGTTCCATGATGAGCGGAATAAGCCGGGCCGACGCTGCGGCCATAACCTGGCGTCCGCTGTGCCCGCTGCCGGTAAAAAAGACCAGATCAGGCCCGGTTTCAATCAGCATGCGTCCGGTCGCGCCATCGCCCGCTACCACGGCAACCAGCGGAGCCAGCGCGGCAACTTGCCTGAACAATGTAGCCATCCAGTCGCCAACTGGCAAGGCCAGTTCTGATGGTTTGATGACGACGGCATTGCCTGCCAGCAGGGCCGAGAGGGCTGCAATCATCGACAACTGGAACGGATAATTCCAGGGGGTGATAACCGCCACCACCCCGAAGGGGCGTTGATCGACATACGCCTGGGCTCCGGGATAGGCCAGCGGTGAAGTCTCGACCGGTTGCCGCGCCAGAATGCGGACTGCCTCAGCCTCGTAGTAGCGAAGCTGCTCCAGAACCGGATAGATTTCACTCAGCAGGGCTTCGGTGGGTACCTTGCCGGTGGTTTTGCAGAGGATCGAAAGGGTATCGTCCAGATTGGCCATGATGACCTGCCGCATCTGCCCGATGACTGCCGCCCGCTCCGCGACCGAACGGGCGGCCCAGGCCTCCCCGGCGAGCCGCAGACTGGCCATGATGGCTTGCAGGGCATCCGGCTCAGGCGGGACAAAATAACCCAGAGGGCATCCGTCCAGTGGCGACAGGGCTTCAATACGATTCATGGTTGCGGTTGACTCGGTAAAACGGGTTGATCTTCCCGGCAGGGCAGCCGCCACCATCCGCAGCAGACTGGGCAGGGCCGCGCCGGGGCGCATATCGAGGCGAATCAGGCGGTATTCAGACAGGGTTTGGTTTGCGAGTTGTTCGATCAGACCGCCGATAGCCTCCAGGCGATGATAACCCGGATTGGCGGCTTCGGCCAAAGCCCGCAATGCGGCCTCATCCTGCCAGGCACGTTCGTGCAGCAAGTAAAAGGCAGTGAAAGTGGGGGCACGCACGCTTCATCCAGCCGGCGTTGGTGCATAAACCCCCGATTTCCCGTGTCTAACGCCCGGATCAACCCCTGATGGAGAGCCGTCATGTCTAACTCAGAAGCAGCCCTT
>CAIVXW010000352.1 GCA_903910005.1 uncultured Methylococcaceae bacterium | reverse complement strand
GCTGCAGTAGCAGGGACAGAAGAGGTAGAGGAGGAATCTGAGTCCGAAACCACCGACGCTGAAGGGAATGCCGACGAGACGATCGAGCAACCGCTTGACGACGCTACCACAGCACCGGTTTCAGCCGGTGCCGATCGACAGACCCAGCCCGGCAAGGGCAGACCACAAAAGCGTAACAAGGGACATTGAGGCCCGGTTTGTCATGACAGGAACGGGCGTGCGGGTACGGTACCGGTACGCCCGGCTGATCTAATCGCATCTGGTTTTTTTACAAGCGGGAGTACCTCATGGTGACTACCACCTATTCTTCCCCGGCGGGTGAGCGGGGACACAAACGTATGGTGATTGCAGCCCTGGGTGTGGTGTTCGGAGACATCGGAACCAGTCCGCTTTACACCATGAAAGCCTGCTTTAGTGGCGCGTATGGGGTAGAACCCAATCCGGAGAATGTGCTGGGCATACTTTCCCTGATTTTCTGGTCGATCTGCATCAGCATTTCGTTCAAATACGCAGGGTTCATCATGCGGGCCGACAACAAGGGAGAGGGCGGCATCATGGCCCTGATGTCATTGATCGAACACAAGGCCCAATTGAATCAGCGACAAAAGGTGATACTGGTCACCCTGGGTTTGATCGGAGCCTCCCTGTTTTATGGCGACGGCTTTATTACGCCGGCCATTTCGGTGTTGAGTGCGGTAGAAGGGCTGGAAGTCCTGCAACCCGGTTTGCATCCTTATATCATTCCAGCCTCCCTGGCAGTGCTGGTCGCCCTGTTTCTGGTTCAGAAGCAAGGTACTGCCCAACTGGGCGGAACCTTCGGGGTTGTCATGCTGGTCTGGTTTTTAAGCCTCATGGCCATGGGCGTTCGTGCAATCCTGACCAATCCGGCCATACTTGCCGCCGCCAATCCGCTGCATGCCGTGCATTTTTTTGCCGTACATCAATGGCACGGGCTGTTGGTACTCGGCGGTGTGGTACTGGCAATCACCGGCGGCGAAGCCCTTTATGCCGACATGGGCCACTTCGGGCGTCCTCCCATCCAGCGAGCCTGGTTCGTCTGTGTCATGCCGGCCCTGTTGCTCAACTACTTTGGTCAAGGTGCCTTGTTGAGCAATCACCCTGAGGCAGTTACCAGTCCCTTTTACCACCTGGTTCCCGCCGGGGTTTTACCGGCCATGATCGTCCTGGCAACCCTGGCTACCGTCATTGCTTCGCAAGCCGTTATCTCGGGAGCTTTTTCCCTGACCTCGCAGGCCATACAACTGGGGTTTTGTCCCCGCTTCGGTATTCACTACACCTCGGAGGAAGAGCGGGGACAAATCTATATTTCCTGGGTTAACTGGGCTTTGCTGCTGGGGATTATCGGGTTGATACTGGGATTTCGCACGTCTGCCAACCTGGCGGCTGCTTACGGTCTGGCCGTGACGGCCACCATGACCCTCACCACCATTCTGGCATTTTTCGTTATCTACAAAATATGGAAATGGAATCCACTGGTTTCCGGCCTGATCGGGCTGGGCTTTTTGTCGCTGGATACGGCTTTTCTGATTGCCAACGGCATGAAGTTGCTCGAAGGTGGCTGGTTGCCTGTCGCCATCGGTGCGACGGTATACCTGTTGTTGACCACCTGGAAGGAAGGACGGGAACTGGTGCATCAAACCCTGAGCGATCAATCCATGCCGGTTGATGAATTTCTGGCCGAACTGCGCGAAAAGGACGAGGTTCGGGTTCCGGGAACGGCCGTATTCATGACCAGCAGCCAGGATGGTATTCCCTATGCCCTGCTGCACAATTTCAAACACAACAAGGTACTGCATGAAACCGTCCTGTTAATGACCATCCTGACCGAAACAGTACCCCGGGTGTTGCCGGATCGACGCCGTGAAGTCACTGCACTGGGAGAAGGGTTTTTTCGCATCATCCTGCATTACGGCTTCATGGAAAACCCCAACATTCCCAGGGTACTCAAGTCATGCAGCCGGGAATTCAATGCAGAACTCAACGACACCACGTTTTTCATGAGTCGGGAAACCATTATTCCCCGTGGTAAAAAATCAATGCCGCTCTGGCGCATCGGGTTGTTTGCCAGCATGGCCCGCAATGTCGGCAGCGTGGTTCACTTTCTGCGAATTCCCCCTGATCGGGTTATTGAAATAGGGGTTCAGATGTACCTGTAATACCCCCAACGCACGCTCACGGATCACGGACTACAAAAAACAGACTCCTCCGGGGGTTAACCAATCAATTCGGGACAGGGAACCGAGGGCAGGGGCTATTCCCTTGCTACATGCCGACTGGTTCGCCAGGATGGACGCGCTTCCGGTATACCATTCACCCTGTCCTTAACCTGAACCGACGTTTGTCTACGATTGCTGGATGAGCGGTACACGGCGACTCTGACCTCTGGTGTTTTGCACAGAGGCCGCCCGTCTGTGCTGATTGGGTTTTGACGATGAGGGTACGTAGGGTACGTTGCCCCTTGATTGTAACGCATACCTGATCTGCGGGGACGAATACCATTTCGCCTCCTATAATGCCACCTTAAAGGATGTCCCCATGACCTACCCACGCCAATTCAATACCGCAGGCCCCGGCAAGGCTGACAAGCACTATCAGATTGATCCGCTCAAACGCATCAACCACCTTGAAATTGAGGCATTGATTCGGGACGAACGCTATTTCGTGCTGCACGCGCCCCGGCAAACCGGCAAAACCACCTCGTTGCTGGCTCTGATCAGCTACCTCAATGCCACCAGCGACTACCGGGCGGTGTACGCCAACATCGAAGGGGCGCAAACGGCCCGGCATGATGTGGCCCTGGGTATCGGAGCAGTTATTCAGGTTTTGGCCCGACAGATCAGGATTGATACCGGCGAGACCCGGATGATTGACTGGTTGCAGCAACACCGCCAGGACAATCCCAACGATGTACTAACCGACATGCTGACGGCCTGGGCGGAACTGGAGCAAAAACCCGCCGTCCTGATGCTGGACGAAGTCGATGCCCTGGTCGGCGATACGCTGATTTCACTGCTGCGGCAACTGCGGGCCGGTTATGCCGGTCGCCCGGCCCGTTTCCCGCAAAGCGTG
>CAIVXW010000351.1 GCA_903910005.1 uncultured Methylococcaceae bacterium | reverse complement strand
TTCCTGTGGTTGTTGTTCAAGGGGGGTCATGGCCCTGATACGCAGGGCATGAATATCGGTTTGCATCAGGGTGCCCAGGGCACGGTAGATCATCTGATGCCGTTGTACGGAGGACTTGCCGGCAAAAGCCTCGCTGACGATGGTCACCTGAAAGTGACCGCCGCCGCTTTGTTTTTGTCCGGCATGGCCTTCATGAGCCTTGCTGTCATCAATGATGTCGAGCAGGCTGGGAGCCAGTGCAGTTTCAAGGTACTGCCTGATCGTTTCGGTACGTTCACTCATCGGGGAAAAACCTGCTTGAACGGTTTGATGGTCACACTGGCATAGACGCCACCCCGGTGGTAGGGATCGTCATGAGCCCACGCCGTGGCGGCAGCAAGGCTGTCGAAACGGGCAATGATGAGGCTCCCGACGAATCCGGCCTCACCCGGATTTTCACTGTCAATGGCCGGATAAGGCCCGGCCAGTACTAAACGCCCTTCGGTCTCTAGAGCCTCCAGGCGTTCGAGATGGGCAGGCCGCACTGCCATTCTCAGGGGGAGGCTGTCCGGAACATCGACGCCTTCGATTACATAAAGCATGGTTGGTCATTCCTCCACTTTGGCTTGGGGCATGTAACGGAACAGGTACAGGTACTGGAGCAACACAAACAGAAAGAACAGACCCAGAAGTCCGAACAATTTGAAATTGACCCAGGCATCCGTGTCAAAATTGTATACGACAAACAGGTTGGTGGCTCCCATGACGAGGAAAAACGTAACCCAGGCCAGGTTGAGTTTGCGCCAGACCTCGGGTGGAGCCTCCACATGGGTACTCATCATGCGCTCAATGAGGGGCTTGCGCCCGATCCACTGACTGAGCAAAAAAACCAGGGCGAACAACCCGTTCAGCACGGTCGGTTTCCACTTTATGAACATTTCGTCCTGCAGGAACAGCGTGGCTCCGCCAAATACGGTGATGATCCCGAGTGACAAGAGGTGCATCGTCTCAAAACGACGGTATCTGAGCCAGTAGATGGCGACCTGAACAATGGAAGCCACGATCGCGGTCAGGGTGGCCGCATAGATACCGTACAGTTTGTATGCGACGAAAAACAGCAGAATGGGAAAAAAATCGAGTAGTTGTTTCATGGAATGCGGGATTCAGGCATAAAAATCAACGCCGACCCGTGCATCGTGGGCGAATGAGGCATCCTGGGTCAGGGTTTGTTGCAGGGTTACGTAGGTATTGAGTGCCTTTTGCACCGGATGGCTAACCGACAGGCGAGACAGCACCCGTTTTTCATCGTCGTACCGATGTGCAGAATGGTACGGTCGCTGACCGGGTATCGCAGTGGCCGTCGCACCGGCCCCGGAATCACCCACAGCCTTCCGGTTGTGCCAATCCGTAGCCACGGACGGCGCATCCCTGCGTCGGTTGGACTCCGACAGGGCAGAGACTCGCTCATACGATGAGGTACGGATTTGCATGAATTATGTCTATACTGATGCGGCGGATGTCAGGCTGTCTGAACATGCGGAATCATATCTTCCCCGCCAACCGGTTAACAATGGCTGAAATCACCCATGAACGAAACAATTCGCACTGAAATAGAGGCCGCCACCTTCAGGCGACTGCTGCAACACCTTGACAATCACAAGGAGGTACAAAATATCGACCTCATGCTGCTGGCGGATTTTTGCCGCAACTGCCTGGCCAAATGGTACGCGGCAGAAGCCGGGTTGCGTGGCGAGAAAATTGACTACCCCGCCGCTCAGGCAATCGTTTACGGCATGCCCTACGAACACTGGAAGGCACATTACCAAACCGAGGCCACACCGGAACAGTTGCAGGCCTTAGCGCAGAGGCAATCGCGCCGCAGTCCGGCTACTGAATCAGAAAATCAGTAAAGAAAATGTCCTCGTAGCCGCGATCCAGGTTCCATTCCTCCAGCAATTTTTCGGTGGATTCGGACGCCTGTTTGCGGATGGTCTCACGCTCTTCAATGGTCGCTATCTGCTCCGGATTGCGGTTTGATAACAGCATGATCAGCATGTGGCGTATCGCCGGAACATGAATTTTGACTTTTTCGGCATTGGCCTTCGAGTCCATCAAAATCTGTACATCGACCTTGAGGTAGTGACGCTTACCCTCCAGGTTGACCGTAACCGGCTCAAGGGGGAGGTATGAAACACCGGTTTCCTCTCCCCCGCCACCGCCTTCGTTGGCGGCAAGACCGCAGGATGCCCCCAGCAACAACAGGCCAAGGAGCAGATTTGTGGCGTATATTTTCATTGGAAACAATTCAACAGACGATGCAAAGGCCGGAATTATACTCCGTACAATTCGGCTTGCGGGACACGGGCAGCGTCCGGCTCAGGTGATCCACGCAGGACGCCCGGAGTCTCTGACATTGCCCATCGCTGACAATTTTGCTAATAATACCCGGCTTTGTGAAACCGGTTAGGAGTTGATGGATGTCCACTGCCAAAAAACCCGATATTCAAGCCTCCCCCTTCACCTACACCCCCTACCAGCCCGGTGAAGATGAGGAATACATGAATGATCCCCAGGTCGAACACTTTCGCAACATACTGTTTAGCTGGAAAAAAGAATTGATGCGGGAGGTCGACCGCACGGTGACCCACATGCAGGACGAGGCCGCCAATTTTCCTGATCCCAACGACCGGGCCACCCAGGAATCCGAGTTCAGTCTGGAACTCCGTACCCGGGACAGGGAGCGCAAGCTCATCAAGAAAATAGAAGAGTCGCTGACCAGTCTGGAGCGGGGGGACTACGGCTACTGTGACACCTGCGGAATCGAGATTGGCTTGCGCCGTCTTGAAGCCCGCCCTACGGCAACCCAGTGCATAGACTGCAAAACGCTGGATGAGTTGCGGGAAAGGCAAACCGGCTGATGCAATACCGGGGACGGTTTGCTCCATCCCCCACCGGCCCCCTGCATGCGGGATCGCTTTACACGGCGTTGGCCAGTTATCTGGACGCCCGCTCCCGGGGAGGGCTGTGGTTCCTGCGGGTGGACGATCTGGATCCGCTACGCACCCGGGCCGACAGCACCGAACAAATCCTGCGCTGCCTCGAATCACTGCAACTTCACTGGGACGGTGCGGTTTTGTATCAGTCCGAACGGCTGGACACCTACCAGGCCGCACTGGAACGGTTACGCGGTCAGGATCTGATCTACCCCTGCACCTGTAGTCGCAGGCAACTGGAGAGCCACAGCCGGTATCCCGGAACCTGCCGTCAGGCCAAACCCGTTTCCCCTCCCCCTCACGCCCTCAGAATCCAGGTTCCGGATCGAACCCTGTCGATTCGGGACGAACTACAGGGTTTGCTGGCGGTTCGGCTCGATCAGACCCGGGGCGATTTCATCGTTTACCGGCGCGACAGGGTCTACGCCTATCACCTGGCTAC
>CAIVXW010000350.1 GCA_903910005.1 uncultured Methylococcaceae bacterium | reverse complement strand
CCGGACCCTGATCATTACACCACGGCCCGGGATATGGCCCTGCTGACCCGCAGCATGATCGAACGCTTTCCCGAGTACTACAAATGGCATTCGATCAAGGAGTTTGAATTCAACGGCATCCGGCAACATAACCGTAACCGGCTGTTGTGGCGTGATCCCAGCGTCGATGGTGTCAAAACCGGTCACACCGAGAGTGCCGGATACTGTCTGGTATCCTCCGCCGTGCGTGACAACATGCGCCTGGTGGCCGTTGTACTGGGTACCCGCAGCGACAGCGAGCGGGCCAATGCCAATCAGGCACTGCTGAATTATGGCTTCCGTTTTTTCGAGACACGCCCGCTCTACAAAACGGGTGACACGCTGACCGAGGTTCGGGTCTGGAAGGGAGCCGAAACCACACTGTCCCTGACCCCGGCCCACAATTTCTTCGTGACCTTTCCGAAGGGGCAATATCAAAACCTCAAGGCGGCTCTGGAAACCGAAAAAATGATTACGGCCCCGATTCAGCAGGGAGCCAGACTGGGATTCATCCGGGTCAACTACAACAATGAAGTAGTCGCCCAGGCAGACCTGGTGGCCAGCAAGGCCGTGGAGACCGGCGGTTTTTTCCGCCAACTGATCGACCAGATTCAGATGACCTTCAAATAGCCCCGGTATAAGGACAGGAACGGGTTCCGACCCTTGGATACATTGGCCTGAATCCTGAAAGCATTACCAGCCCTCGCCCGGAACGGCAGTTCAAATGGAGCGGGCATCCAGGGTACCCTGTAAACGATACCAAAGACGACATACTCATGATTTATCTCAATGGCAGCTACATGCCGGTGGAAGAGGCGAAAGTCTCGGTACTGGATCGCGGTTTTCTGTTTGGTGACGGCGTCTACGAAGTCATTCCGGTATACGGCGGTCGGCCATTCCGGCTGGGCGAACATTTGCGCCGACTCGACGACAGCCTTCGGGGTATCCGGATGGAATCCCCCCTCGATGACGTGCAGTGGCTGGAGGTCTTCCGCCAGTTGATCGATGGCACCCATGACCAGTACCTGTATTTGCAGATCACCCGGGGAGCAGCCCCCAAGCGGGATCACGCCATTCCGGTCGGGGTTAAACCCACGGTTTTCGTCATGTGTTCCCCCATCAGCCCCATCCCGCCCGAGGGAGTTGCAGCCGTCACCGTACCGGATATCCGCTGGCAGTGGTGTCACATCAAGGCGATAACCCTGCTGTCCAATGTGCTGCTCCGGCAGGAGGCTCTGGATCGGGGGGCGATTGAGGGCATTCTGATCCGGGACGGACGGGTGATTGAAGGAGCCGCCAGCAATGTATTTGCGGTTCTGGGCGGAGTGCTGACGACGCCACCCAAAAGCCATGAACTGCTGCCCGGTATTACCCGTGACCTGGTACTGGAACTGGCCCGCGCCAACCGGATTCCCTGCGAGGAGCGGCAAATGACCCTGGCGGAAGTCAGGCAGGCCGATGAACTCTGGCTGACCAGTTCCACCCGGGAGATTTTACCGGTGATCCGGCTGGATGAGATGCCCGTCGGCAACGGTGAACCGGGTCCGCTGTGGGCACGTCTGCACCAGCTTTATCAGACCTACAAACAGCATCTGCGTAACCCATGACGTCACCTGCAACACCCTCCCTGCTTGAATTTCCCTGCGAGTTTCCCATCAAGGCCATGGGGCCGAGCAGTGAAACCCTGGAAGTTGAGATATTGGCGATCGTCAATCGTCACGCACCGGGTCAACTGACCGAGGGAGGGATCAGCATCCGCCAGAGCAAAGGGGGCAAATACACTGCCGTGACCATCACCCTCAAGGCCCGGAGCCAGGCCCAGCTCGACGCTATTTACCATGATCTCAGCCGTTCGCCCGCCATCATAATGGTCTTCTGAGACCCTCAACCCCCCGGATTCCCGCACCATGAATCCCTCCAGCCTCACCCCCGCCGAGGAATATCTGAAGCAGCATCTGCAGGATGTGCGTGATCTGCTCCAGAAGCAGAAACTGGAGGAGACCATATTGCAACACCAGGCCATGCCCCACCATGACCTGGTGGAAAACCTGCTGCACCGATCCCACCAGGTCGCGCTGCGCCATAAACTGGAAAATCTCCATTCAGCCGATATCGCCTATATTCTGGAGGCATTGCCGGTCGAGCAGCGTCTCGTGGTCTGGAGCCTGGTTGCCGCCGACATGGATGGACAAATTCTGCTGGAGGTCTCCGATGCCGTCCGTGCAACCCTGATCTCCGCCATGGATACCAGTGAATTGCTGCATGCGGCTGAGGAACTGGAAACCGATGAGATTGCCGATCTGGCTCCGGACTTACCGGAAGAAGTGCTGCAGGAACTGTTGGAGCGGCTGAATGATCAGGGCCGGGAACGGCTTCGCTCGGTTTTGTCCCACGATGAAAATACCGTGGCAGCCCTGATGGATTTTGGCATGGTAACCATCCGTGAGGACATTACCCTGGAAGTGGTTTTGCGTTATCTGCGCCGTCAGGGGGATTTGCCGGTACACACCGACAAACTGTTTGTCGTGGATAAAAATGGCATCCTCAAGGGGGTGTTGCCGCTCAAGCGATTGCTGACCCAGAGTCCGGACCGGCAGGTAGCCGACATCATGGCCCGTGATCTGGTGGCGTTCCATCTGGATGATGATGCCGATGAGGCCGCCCGGGCCTTTGATCGCTACGAGCTGATTTCAGCACCGGTGGTGGATCACGAATTTCGCCTGCGGGGACGCATCAGCGTCAGTGCCATCGTCGATCATATTCGTGGCCAGTCGGATGAGGAACGGCTCAATCAGGCCGGTCTCATGGAAGAAGAAGACATTTTCTCGGGGATATGGAAAAGCCTCAAGAACCGCTGGGTGTGGCTGGCCATCAATCTGGTGACGGCTTTCGCCAGCACCCGGGTCATCGGAATGTTCGAGGATACCATCGTCAAGGTAGTGGCACTGGCTTCACTCATGCCCATCGTGGCCGGTATCGGTGGCAATACCGGCAACCAGACCAGCATGTTGATTGTTCGCTCACTGGCCCTGGGTCTGATTACGCCCGGCAACACCCGTCGTCTGGTCGCCAAGGAAATGCTGATTGGCTTGCTGAATGGCAGCGTCTGGGGGGCAGTATTGGGCGTCCTGGCCTACGGCCTGTACAGTGACAGGGGGCTGGCACTGGTCATGGCCAGTGCCACCCTGTTGAACCTGGTAGTGGCCGCCATCACCGGGTTGGCCATTCCGCTGGTGCGTCACCGGATGGGGATGGATCCGGCGGTCGGTACCAGCGTGCTGCTGACGGCTGTCACCGACGGCATGGGCTTTTTCATTTTCCTGGGTCTTGCCAGCGTATTCCTGCATTGAATACGGACACAACCGCAACCGGCAGAATCCTTCACCCGAGCTATCTGGGTCTCAGGGATTACCAGGCAACCGTGGCGGCCATGCGGCACTTTACCGAAACCCGCGATGAAGCGACCCCGGATCAGGTCTGGTTGCTGCAACACCCGTCGGTGTACACCCTGGGTTTGAACGGCAACCCGGATCACCTGCTTGAACCCTCCACCATTCCCCTCGTTCGCACTGATCGGGGCGGGCAAATAACCTGGCACGGCCCGGGTCAACTGATTGTCTATCCGCTGCTTGATCTACGCCGCAACCGTTTGGGAGTACGCGAACTGGTCAGTGCCCTGGAACAATCGGTACTGGGCCTGCTACGACAATACGGCATCCACGGTGCAACCCGCCCGGATGCACCGGGCGTGTACGTGGCGGGACGAAAAATCGCCTCGCTCGGGTTACGAATCCGGCGGGGCTGCTCCTACCACGGCCTCAGCCTCAACGTGAACAACGACCTCACGCCGTTTGCCGCCACACACCCCTGTGGTTACCCCGGACTGGAAGTCATCAGTCTGGCCACCCTTGGCATTGAAACCTGTCCCGAACAGGTAGCTGCCGCACTGCTCCGGCAGTTGCTGATGGCCATCAAGCCACCATCCCGCTCCCCGGTCGGCTCAGCAGGTGCTCGTGAGTCACCAGGCCGTGCCTTGTAGTTGAGTGATCGACCGTACCTAAACTGACTGGCTTAATCGGGAGAACATCATGCACACAGGGGCATTAAAGGACGCCAAGGCGCGTCTGAGGCAACGGGTACGACTGGCGATGGATCACGAGCCACAGAGAATCACCCTGCGCGGAATGTGTCAATACCATTGAGGCGACGGCAATGCGTAAACTGCAGCAATTGCAGGCAGCACCGAATCTGGATTTCCTGCGAGTACCGCCAGGCAACCGCCTGGAAGCCCTTATGACACCCCCGGCATGGCTCTGGCCGACGAACCACCCGGATATGCACCGCAATCTGGCACTCCCGTTGAGGGCATTGCCGATGCACAACCCTGAATCCATACCCGTATGACTCCTGATACCGTCTCCTCACGTCTGACCCTTCGATTCGACAACACTTACGTCCGGCAACTGCCGGACTTTTACGTGGCCGGATTGCCTGATCCGGTCGCCGCACCCCGCCTGCTCTATTTCAATACCACCCTGGCGCGGTGTCTGGGGATTGATCCCGCCACACTGGATGACGCCAGCCTGGCCGCCGTTTTTTGCGGCAATGCCTTGCCGCCGGGGGCGGAACCGGTCGCCCAGGTGTATGCCGGGCATCAGTTTGGCCACTTCAGCCCTCGTCTGGGCGATGGGCGTGCCCTGCTGCTGGGTGAGTTGATCGACCGGGAGGGACAACGTTACGACCTGAGTTTCAAAGGCTCAGGGCGAACGCCGTATTCCCGCAATGGCGATGGCAAGGCCGCCGTGGGGCCGATGTTGCGGGAAGTCTTGCTGGGAGAGGCGATGCAGGCTCTGGGGATTCCGACCACCCGCGCCCTGGCAGTGGTGGCGACCGGGCAGCCGGTGTACCGGGACAGAGTGTTGCCGGGAGCCATTCTGACCCGGGTGGCGGCCAGCCATATCCGGGTGGGCACTTTTGAGTATTTTGCCGCCCGGGGTGAGGCGGATCAGGTCAAACGGCTGGCCGATTACACCATGGCCCGGCACGATCCGGCGGTTCTGACGGCGACGCAGCCGTACCTCGAAT
>CAIVXW010000349.1 GCA_903910005.1 uncultured Methylococcaceae bacterium | reverse complement strand
CATTCTAGTACACTGCCGCCGATTCCTCATAGAGACGTGTATACCTCATGTACTCAAAACCATTGTTGCTGTTTTTGCTGGTACTCGCGCTGCCCTGCCGGGCAGAACCCGCCGAAGAATCCAGCCAGGCTCTTCTGGCCGCGGCCTCGGAAGGGCGAATCGAACGCCTGGTGAACCTGCTGGCTGAGGGAGCGGAGGTCAATTTCAAGAGTGCGGGCGGCAGAACCGCGCTGATGATTGCCGCCACCGCCGGGAATAGCCGCATCATCAGAAAATTGCTGGCCTTCGGGGCGGATCCCAACCTGGCCGACAATCGCGGCGTGACAGCCTTGATGGAGGCGGCAGTTCACGGGTCGGAGGAATCGGTCAGGATGCTGATCGCAGCCGGAGCCGATCTGGCCCTGAAAGACGCGGCCGGTAACACCATTGTGGACAGGGTCAAAAAAATTGATAACCCCAAATTGCTGAGTCTGCTGGAAAAGGCCGCCCCCCCACCACCGGCCCCTGAAAAGAAAAAACCCAAACCAAAGGATGAAGCCAAGTGAGAGCCACGACCGGCATGCCGACGATGTGCAACCCGATTCCGGCCCGGAGCACGGCTTTCCCATCGGGACGGACGAAGCCATCCCGCCGTATTACACCGCCAGCCCAAACCTCAGGCGGGCGGAGTTCGTGGCGCAGCATGCCAATTCCCATGCTCAGGGATGTGCGGGTGCCGTACCGCGCCTTGTCGGCAATCCATTGAGTCCGAGATTGACGGTGGACATTCATGGCATTGAGAGACTCGAACGACTCATCGGCGAAATCGCTGACCTCAACAGCAAGCTGATCCTGCTGGTCGGACCCAGCCGCAGCGGCAAAACCCAGCTGCTCCGCCATCTTGGCACCCAGCTCAACATCGAGCCGCTCAATGTCGGTTTGGATTTGGGGCGACGGCTCGCCGCGACGCCAAACAACAAGCGCGGTTTCTCGGCCGGCGAACTCCTGCGGGAGATCGCGGACAGACAACGCACCGACGATCCGCTGTTGCTCGACAACCTTGAGTTATTGTTCGAGCCCAGCCTGCAAATCAACCCGCTGGATATCGTCAAGCGACTGGCGCATTCCAGGCGGGTCGTGGCCGTCTGGCCAGGCGAACTGCGCGGTGACCGCTTGGTGTACGCGGACATGAGCCATCCAGAACATCGTGATTACCGCCGCGACGGCGTGGTCGTACTCGAACTGATGCGAAGCTAACCAGGAGAACCACATGGCAACAAACATGAAATACGGCGATCTGATCCAGTTCGAGCAGATCGAGTCGGTCATTCAACTGCTCGATGCCGGGCGTCCGGACGAAGCCAGGAAGCTCGTCGCGACCTACGTCATCTCCGACGACATGGCCGAGCGGATCTCCAGGCTCATGGTACCCCAGCTCAGTTTCGACGAATCGGTCGACCACAAGGGCGTGCTCATCGTCGGCAACTACGGCACCGGTAAGTCGCACTTGATGTCGGTGCTGTCGCTGGTGGCCGAAGATGCTGCTTACGCGGCGATGATCCGTCACCCCAAAGTGGCCGAGGCGGTTGCCCCGATCGCTGGCCGCTTCAAGGTGCTGCGCATTGAGGTGGGCGGCCTGGAAATGCCGCTGCGCCAGATCATCACACGCAAGCTTGAGGGCTTTCTGAAAGAGCTGGGCATTAACTTCGCCTTTCCATCTGCTGCGGATGAACTGGACAACAAAGCGTCCCTGGATGCCATGATGGCTGCCTTCCATGAGGTTTACCCGGATCAAGGGCTGCTCCTGGTAGTTGATGAATTGTTGGAGTACATGCAGTCACGTAAGGGTCACGAACTGATTCTCGATCTGGCGTTCATGCGCCAGATCGGCGAAGTCACCAAGCACCTGAAGTTCCGCTTCGTGGCTGGTGTGCAGGAAGCCATTTTTGATGGCGGCCGCTTTGAGCACGTGGCCGACAGCATGCGCCGGGTCAACGAGCGTTTCACCCAGATCCTGATCGACCGCCAGGACGTGAGCTTCGTCGTCTCGGCACGCCTGCTCAAGAAGACGGCCGATCAGCAGGACAAAATCCGCCAATACCTCACGCCCTTCGCCAGGTTCTATGGCTCCATGAACGAGCGCATGGACGAGTATGTGCGGCTGTTCCCGGTTCACCCCGACTACCTGAAGACCTTCGAGCAGATTCACTTCACCGAGAAGCGCGGAGCCCTCAAGACCATTGAGGCCGCCATGCTGGCCATCCTCGACCAGGAAGTGCCTGCCGACAAACCGCTGTTTATCAGCTACGAGAGCTTCTGGAACACCATCAAGACCAACTCAGTTCTACGTGCCGACCCGAACATCAAGGAAGTCATGCGCGTGTCCGAAGTACTGGAGTCCCGCGTGCAGCAGGCCTTCACGCGCCCGCCCTACAAAGCCATGGCACTGCGGGTCATCCACGCGCTGGCCGTACACCGGCTGACCACGGGCGGCGACATCCATGTCCCCATCGGACCCACGGCCGCCGAATTGCGCGACGCGCTATGTCTGTTCCAGCCGGGCGTGGCAGACATGCCGGGCGATCCGGCCGAGAACCTGTTGTCGATGGTGCAGACCGTACTGCGGGAAGTGTTAAAGACCGTCAACGGCCAGTTCATCTCCAGGGCACAGGACACCGAGCAGTACTACCTCGATCTCAAGAAAGACATCGACTACGACGCGCAGATCGAAAAGCGCGCCGAAGCACTGTCCGACGATGCACTGGATCGCGCCTACTACAGTGCCATCAGGGTGCTGATGGAGTGCAGCGACGACCTGCGTTATCCCGGCTTCCAGATTTGGCAGTACCAGATTGAGTGGCAGGAGCACCGCGTCGAGCGCATGGGCTACCTGTTCTTTGGTGCCCCGAATGACCGTCCCACGGCCCAGCCCGAGCGCGATTTCTACATCTACTTCATCCAGCCCTTTGACAAACCGAAGTTCAGCGACAACAACCTGGCGGACGAAGTGTTCTTCCGCCTCAAGTCGCCGGACGAGGACTACAAACGCTACCTGTCGCACTACGCGGCGGCATTGGATTTGGCATCGACCGCCAGTGGCGGTGCCAAGGCCGTTTACCTGTCCAAGGCCCAGGAATCGCTGCGATCCATGAGCAAGTGGCTGCAGGAAAAGCAGATGACCGCGTTCGAGGTCACCTATCAGGGCAAGAAAAAGAACCTGCAGGAGTGGGCCAAAGGCGTGTCCCTGCGTGACCGTGCGCGGCTCGGTAACGACGAGCGCATCAACTTCCGCGACGTGGTGAATGTCATCTCGGGCCTGGCACTGGGTCAGCGTTTCGGTGATCTCTCACCGGAATATCCCACATTTTCGGTGCTGGTTACCGAAGCCAACCGCAAGCAACTGGTCGGTAATGCCCTGCGCGTACTGGCCGGCGGCACCCGCACCAAGGATGCCGCTGCCATCCTCGATGCCCTGGAACTGCTCGATGGTGACCGCGTCGATCCCGCCAACTCCCGCTACGCGCAGGAGGTGCTGAACCGCCTCAAGGCCAAGGGCCACGGCCAGGTACTCAACCGCAGCGAACTGCTCTCGGGCACGGCGGACGTCGAGTATTTCGCGCCCATCAAGTACCGGCTGGAACCCGATCTGCTGGTGACCGTGCTGGGTGGCCTGGTCTATTCCGGCGATATTGTGCTGTCGATCACCGGCGACAAGATCGACTCTGGCAAGCTGGCACTGCTCGCAGAGCGTTCGCTGGAAGAACTCAAACAGTTCAAGCACGTCGATGCCCCCAGGGAAATCAACCTCGCGGTGTTGCGTGCCTTGTTCGAGTTGTTCGACCTGCCGTCCGGCCTCGCCCAAAAGGCCAGCCAGGGCGACACCGAGCCGGTCATCAAGTTGCAGGAAAAGGTCAGCGCACTGGTGCCGCGTGTACTCAAGGCTGGCTCCGACCTGCAGCAAGGCAAGCTCGGCTTTTGGGGCCAGAATCTGTTGCGCGAGGAAGAAGCCAAAGACTGGCACGCCCGGCTGGATTCGCTGAAGAAATTCACCGAGTCACTGGCACCGTACAACACCGTCGGCAAGCTCAAGAACCTGCGCGTCACGCAAGAAGACATTGACGGCCAGAAGAAGAATCTGGAGATTCTGACCGCTGTCGAGCATCTGCTCGAACTGGTGGTGGAACTGGGCGGCACAGCGTCCTACCTCTCGCAGGCCGAAATGGTGCTGCCCGCCGAGCACCCGTGGGTGAAACAGGCTGAAGCTACCCGCAAGGTGCTTCAAGAAAAGCTGAGTCAGGACCGCACGGCCGAGTACGCCGCTGAATACCGGCAGACGCTCAACCCGCTCAAGAAGGACTACATCACGGCCTACATCGCCAGCCACAGCAAGGCGCGGCTGGGCGTGGCCGAGGACAAGACCCGCAATGCCCTGCGCAAGGACGACCGCCTGCTGGCACTGCGCGTGCTGGCCGGCGTATCGCTGATGCCCACCAGCCAGCTCACCGCCTTCGAGGAGTCGCTCAACGGCTTGAAAAGCTGTTCCTCGCTGGATGAGCCAACCCTGGTCACCGTAGCCGTCTGCCCGCACTGCCAGTTCCGTCCCTCCGCCGAACAACTGGAACTGATTCCGGCGGCTAACCGGCTGCACAAGCTGGACGACGATCTGGACACACTGGTGACCAACTGGCAACAAACGCTGTTGGAGAACCTGGAAGACCCGTTCACGCAGGACAGCCTGGGGCTGCTGCCGCCCGCGTCCAAAAATCTGATCGATGCCTTCCTGGCCTCGCGTCAGTTGCCAGAGCCTATGACTCAAGCGTTCGCCAACGCAGTACAGGACGCTTTGTCGGGCCTGGAAAAGATCGCGGTCAAGGGCGACGAGATCAGGCTGGCACTGCTGCAAGGCGGCTCTCCGGCCACACCGGACGACCTGCGTAAGCGCTTCGACGTTTTTCTGAACGAGCGTTGCAAGGGCAAGGATGCCACCAGGCTGCGCTTCGTGATCGAGTAAGGGGGATATATGATTAAGAGCATTACGCTGAGCAATTTTCTGAGCTATGGGCCAACGTCAAACCCCGTTGAGCTTCGTGCGCTCAACGTGATTATTGGCCCAAATGGATCAGGAAAGTCCAATCTTATTGAGTCCATCGAATTGCTTCGCGCCACTCCGAAGGACCTCCTCACGCCTGTAAGGGACGGAGGCGGGGTACGAGACTGGCTTTGGAAGGGGGTCGCCAAGCCACCGATCGCCAAAATTGACGCTGTGATCGAAAACCCTAAAAGTCCAGTTCTCCTGCGCTACGTGTTGAGCTTTACAGAAGTTGGACAACGATTTGAGATCGTGGATGAACGGGTCGAGAGGGAGTCCCCTGACCACGGCCATCAGAACCCATATCTCTACTACAAATTTGAGAATGGGCACGGCGTTCTCAACGTGAGGGGCAAACAGCGCCGCTTACAGCACGAAGATATTGACCCTGTTGCGTCCATCCTTTCCCAACGTAAAGACCCTGACCAATACCCGGAGATCACGCATCTGGGAAATACCTTCGCGAAAATGCGCCTTTACCGGGAGTGGAGCTTCGGTCGCTACACCATTCCTCGTTTGCCCCAGAAAGCAGATCTTCCAAACGAGCATTTGGAACCAGACGCCAGCAATCTAGGCTTGGTTCTAAACCGTCTTCGCCGTGAGCCCGCAGTCAAAAAGAGGCTCATTGAAGCCTTGCGCGTGCTGTACGACGGCATCGACGACTTTGATGTGCAGATCGAAGGGGGCACCGTGCAGGTGTTTTTCCATGAAGGGCGTTATGTCGTGCCGGCCACCCGCCTGTCCGACGGTACGCTGCGCTACCTGTGCCTGCTGGCTGTTCTTTGCCATCCCAACCCCGGGCCGCTGGTGTGTATCGAAGAACCGGAGCTCGGTCTTCACCCCGATGTGCTGCCAACCCTGGCCGATCTGCTCAAGGAAGCATCCGAGCGCACCCAACTCATCGTTACCACCCATTCCGATGTGCTGGTCGATGCGCTGACCGACATGCCAGAAGCCGTCCTCGTCGCCAGCCGCGATGAAAGCGGCACCCGGCTCCAGCGGCTGGACGCCGAAAAGCTCAAGCCTTGGCTCGAAAAATATCGCCTGGGTCAGTTGTGGACGCGTGGAGAAATCGGAGGGACGCGGTGGTGAAGCTGTACGTGGAAGGGGGCGGAGATTCTGCTGTGCTCAGGACGGCCTGCCGTGAAGGCTTTACCCGGTTCATAACCAGGGCGGGAATCGCTAAACGGCCGCGTGTCGTGGCATGTGGCTCTCGACGAGATGCTTATGAGTCGTTTTGCATGGCCATTGCCAACGGCGAAGCGGCGATGCTGCTGGTGGACAGTGAAGCGCCCGTCGCACCAGAACATCAACAGCCCAAAGATCAACCTGCCCAATGGCAGCCTTGGCAGCACTTGAAAGCACGGGTGGGCGACGGCTGGGACAAACCTGCAGACGCCTTGGACACCGACTGCCACCTGATGGTGCAGGTCATGGAAAGTTGGTTCCTGGTCGATCGAGAGACGCTCAGGACATTTTTCGGCCAAGGTTTTCGGGAAAACGCCTTGCCTGCCGCCAACCGCCCCATCGAAGGCGTGGCCAAGGACGATGTTTACCGCGCCCTGAAGCAGGCCACCGGCGACTGCAAGACCAAGGCCGAGTACGGCAAGGGCGAACATTCCTTCAAGCTGCTGGTGAGCATCGATCCGGCCAAAGTGATCGCAGCCTCGCCCTGGGCGCGGCGCTTCGTGGATGAACTCAAAAAGAAGATAGACGTATGAACGACTTATTCCAGCCAACCCAAGCCGACACCGGCCCTGTCGAATGCCTCGGGCAGATGTTCCCGAGCGATGAGGCTCGCCGCAAGCATTACTTGAAGCTGCTTGCCGAAAAGCTCAAAGACCCTGAGTTCAGGAAGATCGAAGGCTTTCCTGTTGGGTTGGACGAAGACATCCTGGCGCTTTCTGATCCGCCTTACTACACGGCATGCCCGAATCCCTTTCTTGAAGACTTTGTGCGCGAGTACGGGGAGTCATACGACTCGTCGAGGCCCTACAGCAAAGAGCCCTTCGCTGCAGATGTTAGTGAGGGGAAAAATGATCCGGTCTACCTCGCTCACAGCTACCACACGAAAGTGCCGCATAAGGCGGTAATGCGATACCTGCTGCATTACACGAATCCTGGAGATCTCATTCTAGATAGCTTCTGCGGGACGGGCATGAGCGGTGTTGCATCACAACTTTGCGCCGATAAATCGGAGGTTCAGTCTCTAGGCTATCGAGTAGATGCAGACGGAACAATCAGCTCTCTCGAAAAGGTTGAAGGAAAGGATTCCTGGGTTCCGTTCTCCAAACTCGGAGCGCGTCGAGCGGTCCTTAATGACTTATCACCTGCCGCCACCTTTATTGCTTATAGCTACAACAGCCCTATAGATGCATCGACATTTGAGCACGAAGCGGCGGGCGCGCTTAGTGAAGTTGAAAAAAACATTGGTTGGATGTTCCAGACACTTCACAAGCCTTCTGAAAGAGACCTCAGCGACGCTATATCCGCGCTGGAAACCGGAAATCGCTCACTCTCAGGGTTGAAAGCGTCGATCGGGAAGATCAATTACGTAGTGTGGTCTGACGTATTCATTTGCCGAGAATGCGTCGGTGAAATCATTTTCTGGGATGCTGCTGTCGAAAAAGAATCGGGCCAAGTTTCCGAGCCGTTCGATTGCCCTCACTGCGGAGCATCAACTGCAAAGCGTTCGCTGGATCGAGCTTGGGAAACCAAATACTACCAGCTTTTAGGTCAATCAGTCAGGCAAGCTAAGCAGGTGCCTGTTCACATCAGCTACAAGGTCGGGCGTAGCAAATACGGAAAGGCACCAGACCAGTTTGATTTCGCGTTGCTGAAAATAATAGATGAAGTCAACCCGAACATCTGGCTACCGGCTTCACGCATGCCAGAAGGTGACGAGGCGCGCAGAAATGACGAGGCTGGAATTACTCATACTCATCAGTTTTTCACTCGACGAAATCTAATGGGGCTTGGTTTTTATCGCCATAGCCTCGGAAAGGTTTATCGTGGCGTGAATCTCACCTCCACGGCTTTGGTGGCCTCAAAACTTTACCGCTTTCGTTCGCAAGGCGGCAGCTTTGGTGCAGGGGGTGGGCCCATGAGCGGGACTCTTTATATCCCTTCGCTCATTAAAGAAATACCAGTCACGAAGCTCCTGAATGAGCACATAGAGAAGCAGGCTCGCCTCAAAGCCTCACGTCCTTTGGCAGGTAGCGCATTCGCGACTACAGGATCGGCGAGCAAGCTCCCTTTACCTTCAAGCTCGGTCGATTACATATTCGTCGACCCGCCTTTTGGGGCGAATATTCAGTATTCCGATCTCAACTACCTTTGGGAGTGTTGGCTTGCAGTTTCAACGAAAGTTGACTGCGAGGCGGTCGAGAGCAAGACGCAGGGCAAGTCGATCGATAAGTATCGAATGCTTATGGCTGAAACGTTCAAAGAAATGCACCGCGTTTTAAAGCCCGGTCGATGGATAACTGTCGAATTCTCCAATACCCAGGCTAGCGTGTGGAATGCAATTCAGACCGCAATCCAGGAGGCAGGATTCGTTGTTGCCAACGTTTCGGCACTCGATAAGAAGCAAGGTAGCTTCAAGGCGGTCACAACAACAACCGCTGTAAAGCAGGATTTGGTGATTTCCGCGTACAAGCCAAACGGTGGTCTGGAAGACAGATTCGTGAAGTCGGGTGGTACCGAAGATTCGGTCTGGGATTTCGTCAGAACCCATCTTGGATATTTGCCGCGAGTGAAAGTTAAAGGTACCGAGATGGAGTTTATTGCAGAGCGCGACCCGCGAATAATCTTTGATCGGATGGTTGCTTGGTTTGTCCGACATAACGTGCCGGTACCAATGTCGACACAGGAATTTCAGGCCGGACTAGCTCAGCGGTTTATTGAGCGCGATGGAATGGTGTTTCTGACTGATCAAGTCGCCGAGTACGATAAGAAGCGACTGCAGGTTGCAATGGCACCACAAATGGAAATGTTCGTTTCAGACGAACGCAGCGCGATTGATTGGTTGACTGATTTCTTGAAGCGTCGCCCGTCAACCTATCAAGAGGTTCACACCGACTTCATCAGCCAGCTCGGAGCAGGTTGGAAGAAGCACGAATCGAAGCCGGAACTGGCCGCTTTGCTCGAAGACAACTTCATTCAGTACGACGGCACCGGGGAGGTTCCGAGCCAGATTCACAGTTACCTCTCATCGAACCACAAGGATTTGCGCGGACTGGAGAAGAACAGTCCAGTGCTGGTAGCGAAAGCAAAGGATCGCTGGTACGTGCCCGACCCGAACAAAGCACAGGACCTGGAGAAGAAGCGCAAGAAGGCACTGCTCAAGGAGTTCGACCACTACCGGGCGTTCACGGGTCGCCGTCTGAAGGAGTTTCGTCTGGAAGTGCTGCGGGCTGGCTTCAGGGCAGCATGGGGCAATAAGGACTATCAGACGATTATCGACCTGGCGAAGAAGCTGCCCGACGAGGCGCTGCAGGAAGACGAAAAGCTGCTGACGCTCTATGACATGGCACTGACCAGAACGGAGGAGAACTGAATGGCCACTATCGAAGGATTCCGGGTACAGAACTTTCGGGCATTGCGCGATGTGGCCTTGGGGAAACTTTCCGGGGAGCATGCAGGCGAT
>CAIVXW010000348.1 GCA_903910005.1 uncultured Methylococcaceae bacterium | reverse complement strand
GTCTTGGCCAGTGCGATGGCGTTGCTGCCGGGGTCTTCCCGGTAACCAAAGCCATCAAGAATGATGAGGACGACGGGTTTTGGACTATGTGAGTTCACAGTATAATCTCCTGACTCGGTTTTGAGGGATGTGTGTGCTTTGCCCTGCCTCAATTTTAACTGTTTTTGGGGGGCACGTCGTTTGTGCCTTGCAAAAATGCAAGCCCATGACCGTATCCGGCCTTGTCGATTGCACCGAAGGCCATCGCTGCCCCTGCCTCTGCGGATTTTTTCAACCGGGAGCAGGCGCGTTTTCAACCCTGTAGCATCCCCATAAAACATGCCATGAATGTAACCGTAGATCGGCTGCTGGAATTTGTCAGTAATCACTGGCTGATGACCAGCGGTTTCGTTGTTGCCCTCCTTCTCCTCTTCCAGGATATCCTCGACAGTGCCTTGCGCCGCCACAGGGTAGTGTCTCCGGCTGAGGCTGTCACCCTCATGAACGACGATGCCACGGTGGTGATTGACGTGCGGGAAGCCCATGAGTTCTCGGGCGGACACATCACCAATGCCCGCCACATCCCGTTCGGTAAACTGGATGAAAGGGCTGCTGAACTGGCATCATTCAGAAATCAACCCCTGCTGATCGTCTGCCAGGTCGGCACCCGCTCCGGTGCGGCCTGCAAGAAATTGTCGAAACAGGGCTTCGCCCACATCCATGAACTGAAGGGCGGCATGCAGGCCTGGCAGGACGACAAACTGCCCGTGACCAAAAAAAGCGGCAAGTGACGCCAACCCTGATTTTTCAGGCCTTATCAATTTTGAACCCAAACTCCCAGAGAACTTACCATGGCTGATACAGCAAGCACCCCGGAAAAGCAATTTTCAATCCAGAAAATCTACGTCAAGGACGTTTCCTTCGAGACACCCAACTCGCCAGACGTTTTTACCCGCAAATGGGAGCCCAAGGTCGAGTTCAACTTGTCCAGCAACGCCCGGCAATTGCAGGATGACCTTTTTGAGGTCACGGTAACAACCACCCTGACCGTAACAATTGAGGAAAAAACCGCCTATCTGGTCGAAGTCTGCCAGGCCGGCATCTTTGCCCTGGTCAATTTTGAGGAAGATGAACTGGGTCCACTGCTGGGCAGTTATTGCCCCAATGTGTTATTCCCGTACGCCCGCGAGGCTGTGTCGGATCTGGTCACCCGGGGAGGGTTCCCTCCCATGCTGCTGGCTCCCATCAATTTTGATGCGCTCTACGCCCAGCACATGCAGCAACTTGACGAACAAAAGGTCGTCCATTGATGCTGACACGGAAATAATCCCATGACTCGCATATCGGTACTCGGTGCCGGCTCCTGGGGTACGGCACTGGCTCTCCTGCTGGCAAGGAACGGGCATGACACCGTACTCTGGGGCCATCACCCGGATCACGTACGGCATTTGAGTCAGGAACGCTGCAATCGCCGGTACTTGCCGGGCGCACCGTTCCCGGACACCCTGCAAGTACAGGCAGACCTGATTGAGGCCGTGCGGCAGTCGCCGATCACCCTCATTGCCGTGCCCAGTCACGCCTTCCGTGATTTACTCATCCGGATACGCCCCCACCTGGCTCCCGCTCCCCGCATTGCCTGGGCCACCAAGGGGCTGGAAACGGACTCGCAACGGTTGCTGCATGAGATCGTGGCAGAGGAAATCGGGCAGGATGTCGACATGGCGGTGCTGTCCGGCCCTACTTTTGCCCGTGAGGTAGCGGCCAATCTGCCCACGGCCATGACGGTGGCCTCCCGACAGGCCGATTTTGCCCAAACCCTGGTCAGCCTGCTCCACAATCCGCGTTTCCGGGCCTACCGCAGCGAAGATGTAATCGGCGTGCAACTGGGCGGCGCGACCAAAAATGTGCTGGCCATTGCCGCCGGCGTGGCCGACGGCCTGGGGTTTGGTGCCAATGCCAGGGCCGCCCTGATTACCCGGGGGCTGGCCGAGATGACCCGACTCGGCCTGGCTCTGGGAGGCAAACCGGAAACCTTCATGGGACTGGCAGGCGTTGGTGACCTCATGCTGACCTGCACTGACAACCAGTCACGCAATCGCCGGTTCGGTTTGGGATTGGGTCAGGGTCTCCCGCGAGAGCAGGTTACCCGCGAAATCGGGCAGGAAATCGAAGGCATCATGACGGCCCGCCTGGTGTATCAACTGGCGCAACGTCATGGCATTGACATGCCGATTACCGAACAAACCTACCGTATCCTCCATCAGGGGCTTGCACCACTGGAGGCGGTGGAAAACCTGTTCCTTCGGCAACCCAGACCCGAGTAGCGACCCCAATCACCGTGACCACTGATTTTCGGGGCGGCCATCCGCCCCTGTTTGGCCTGTTCGACCGGATGCTGGTCGTGGATAGTCTCCGGTCTCTGGCGGCCATTCTGCTGGTTCTGGTCACAATCATCGTCAGCCGCAAATTTCTGGGAGTACTGGACAAGGCTCTGGACGGCGAGTTGTCAGGTGATACCATTTTTATCCTGCTGGGCCTTAAAACCCTGTCTTCCACCGCCATTCTGCTGCCAGCCGCCAGTTTCATGGCCATACTGACCGTGCTGGGACGTCTTTACCGGGATCAGGAAATGGCGGCCCTGGCTGTGGCCGGGGTGGGACTGGGTCGAACCCTGCGAGCCATTGTCTGGGTTCTGTTTCCCCTGTTTCTGCTATCGGCCTGGATGAGCCTGACAGTCATGCCCTGGTCGGAACGGCAATCCCAGTTGCTCATGAACCGCGATGAAAAAAATGCCGATATCCGTGGCTTCAAACCGGGACGCTTCAATGAGTTCAGTCAGGGCGATGTAGTACTGTATGCCGAGCAACTGGGTGCCGATAATGCGCTCGATAATGTGTTCGTACAAAGCCGACAACGCAATACGATCGGCATTGTCATGGCCCGGCACGGCCAGCTTGAAAAAAACCGGGACGATGAATACTTTGTAGTGCTGCGGGAGGGCAAACGCTATCAGGGCATTCCGGGACGCGCTGATTTTGTCATCAGCGAATTTGCCGAACACGGCGTCCGCCTTGAAACCGTAGACAACGAAACGGCCAATCTGAGGCGGGAGGCAGAGGATACGCTGACATTGTGGCGGTCGCAATCGCCCCGGGAACTGGCCGAACTGCAAAAGCGGCTCGCTGCTCCGCTGGGTCTGTTGTTCCTGGGAATTCTGGCAATCCCCCTGGCGCAAACGGCTCCCCGCAGCGGGGTGTACGGCAACATTTTCATCGCCCTGGTAATTTATATCCTGTTTGAAAACCTGCAAAAAATAACCCAGGGACTACTCATGACAGGCAAACTGTCAGCCGGATTGAGCTATACCCTGGCCTATGTGGTTCTGGTGGGGTGTACACTGGGCCTTGTTCTGGGGCGACGCGGCTGGAAGTGGGTTCTGCTCTCGCTGCGGGAACGGATCGGATCATGAAAACCCTGACCCGCTATCTTGCCCTTGAGGTCATCAAGGGTTCCCTGCTGGCTACACTGGTATTACTCATACTGGTCAATTTTTTTACCTTTGCCGATGAACTGGGTGATCTGGGCAAAGGCGATTACGGCCTCCGCCAGATCGTGACCGTGCTGATACTGACCTCGCCCCGTGACTTTCATGAGTTGCTGCCTTCGGGCGTCCTGATTGGCAGTCTGGTGATGCTGGGAGCCCTCGCCAATGACCATGAACTCATGGCGATGCAATCAGCCGGTGTTTCCCGTTGGCGACTGATCGGGGCAGTACTCCTGGCAGGCCTCCCCCTGTGCCTGGTGTCGATCGGAGTGGGAGAATACGTGGCACCGGTTGCCGAGCGTTCTGCCCACACCCTCAAAGCCACGGCCCTGAAAAAACAGGTAGCTGCCCGAACCCGCTACGGCTTCTGGGTCAGGGATGGTCGGGTGTTCATCAACATTCGGCAGATCGAATACCTGGATACCCTCGGCGACATCACCATCTACCAAACCGATGAATCCAGCGAGTTGCGTTCAGCCAGCCATGCCGGTCGAGCCTCCTACGACAACGGGCAATGGCATCTCAAAAAAATCAGGGAGACCCGATTTAACGGGAAGGAAGCCCGGGCCGGGAAGAAAGAGGCCGCTGACTGGTCATCGGTGCTGGCTCCCGATCTGCTCAACGCCTTCGTTCTGCAACCCGAAAATCTGCCCGCGCAGGAACTGGCCCGCTACATCACCTATCTGCAGGAGAACGGACAACAATCCCCGGTAGTTGAACTGGCCTTCTGGAGTCGCATCGCCAATCCGTTGCTGACACTGATCATGCTGATGGTTGCCGTTCCGTTTGTTCTGGGCGCAGGCGGACGCAACGGCATGGGAACCGGGCAACGCATCGTGATCGGCGTTGTGATTGGCCTCGGCTTTTATCTGTTCGACAAAATGTTCGGACACATAGGGCTGATTTATGAGCTTAACCCGGCGATTGCAGCATTGGGTCCCGCCCTGCTCGCCCTGGGGGCGTCCCTGGCGGGTCTGGTGAAAACCCGATCATTTTGACATGCAACCGGCTGTTGGCAGGATGCTCCACCAAAGGCCGTTCCCTGGCTCATGGGCCGCCCGGAATAATGGCCTGCCTCCCACCAACCTTTAACAATGGTAACCCCTCATGAAAAGACCATTCGATTTGCTCCCCCTGCTTGCACTGGCCGGCTTTATCACCGCATCCAGCGCGGCGGCGGAACCTGTTTCCCTTGAACTGCTGATACGGGATCACCACTTTATCCCCGAGGAATTGACCGTCCCGGCCGGGGTCAAGGTCAAACTCACCATCACGAATGAGGATGCCACCCCGGAAGAATTTGAGAGTCGTTCCCTTAAACGGGAAAAAATCATTCCCGGCAAGCGTCAGGTCGTTCTTTCGATAGGGCCGCTTGATCCGGGCATCCACGAGTTCTTCGGAGAGTTTCACGAAGCGACGGCAAAAGGCCGACTCATCGTCCAGTAAGCAGGTTTATCCCATGTTGGCCACCGGTTTGATCGTATTCAGGGAAGTGCTGGAAGCAGCACTCATCATCAGTATCGTCATGGCCGCCAGCCGGGGTGTCCAGGGCCGTGGTGCCTGGATTGGTACCGGTTTGCTGGCCGGTTTGTTCCTGTCCTGTGTGGTGGCATTCTTTGCCGGCCATCTTGCCACGGCCGCAGCCGGGGTGGGACAGGATCTGTTCAATGCCATCGTCCTGTTATCCGCCGTGTTTTTGCTGGGCTGGCACAACGTCTGGATGCAGCAACACGGGCGCGAACTGGCCCGGGAAATGCGCCAGTTGGGGTTGGCGGTGGTGAGTGGTTCCCGCCCACTCTATGCCCTGGCGACTGTGGTAGGGCTTGCGGTGCTGCGGGAAGGCTCTGAACTCGTACTGTTCCTCTATGGTGTCCTTTCATCCGGCGAAGGTACCGGAGACCTGCTGCTCGGTGGACTGATGGGGTTGGCAGTGGGCATATCCACCGGATTTGCCCTGTATCTCGGACTACTGCGAATCCCTCACCACCGGCTCTTTGCCGTAACGAGCGGACTTATCCTGTTCCTGGCAGCCGGTTTGTCTGCCCAGGCGGCGGCGAGTCTGGTGCAAGCCGATCTGATCCCCTCCCTGGGCAGAGCCGTATGGGATACCTCAAGCCTGTTGCCGGAGGACAGCCTGTTTGGACGTCTTCTGCACATATTGGTAGGGTATGTTGCCCAGCCGGACGGTATACAGATTCTGTTCTACCTCATCACATTGAGCGTCATTTTTATCATGATGCAGGTCTGCCGCCTCAACCCGAGCGAACTGAAGGGAAAAGCCTGACGGCTCTAATGACCCGGGCTGTATCATCATCAACAGGTTTTAACCATGGCTGAAGCATCCGTATCGATACTGGATCGATTGAAAGTCGTCAGCAAACTGGGGCTGGGGGCCCCTCTGCTCATTTTGCTGATGTTGATGAT
Source organism: uncultured Methylococcaceae bacterium (assembly GCA_903910005.1). GTDB lineage: Bacteria > Pseudomonadota > Gammaproteobacteria > Methylococcales > Methylococcaceae > CAIVXW01. Next base: position 1,576 of record CAIVXW010000348.1, on the reverse strand, counting down.
GATGGTCGTTCCGTTACCACCCTTCATCCTGGATCTGCTGTTTACCTTCAATATAGCCCTCTCCCTCCTGGTGCTGCTGGTTACGGTGTACACCCTGAGACCGCTGGACTTTGCGGTGTTTCCCTCGGTTCTGCTGGTTGCAACCCTGCTGCGACTCAGTCTCAATGTCGCGTCAACCCGGGTCGTCCTGCTGGAAGGGCATCAAGGCCCGGATGCAGCCGGTAAGGTGATCGAAGCCTTCGGAGAGTTTGTCATCGGCGGCAATTACGCGGTCGGGCTGATCGTATTCATCATTCTGGTCATCATCAATTTTGTGGTCGTGACCAAGGGTGCCGGACGTGTGTCTGAAGTCAGTGCCCGCTTCACCCTGGACGCCATGCCGGGTAAACAGATGGCGATTGACGCTGATCTGAATGCGGGCCTGGTCTCCCAGGATGAGGCCCGCTCCCGACGCCAGGAAGTCGCCCGCGAAGCCGATTTCTACGGCTCCATGGACGGTGCCAGCAAATTTGTACGCGGCGATGCCGTGGCGGGTATCCTGATCCTGTTCATCAACGTGATAGGCGGCCTGATTATCGGGATGCTGCAACATGCCCTGCCCTTCTCTGAAGCACTGCGTAACTACACATTGCTGACGATCGGGGACGGACTGGTTGCCCAGATTCCATCCTTGCTGTTGTCGGTAGCATCCGCCATCATCGTTACCGGCATCTCCAGCAGCACCCAGAATATCGGTGCCCAGTTCAGTGCCCAGTTTTTATCAGACCCGAGACCCCTCGGGGTATCGGCTGCCCTGGTAGGGTTGATGGGACTAATACCGGGCATGCCTAATCTGGCCTTCCTGCTGCTGGCATCCGGCCTGGGCGGGGCCGCCTGGATGATTATCAAAAAGCAGCAAAAACAGCAGGTCGCTGCCCAGACTGCCCGGACAGCCCCCCCTGTGCAGCAACTGCCTGCCCCTGAAGTCAGGGAGTTGAGTTGGGATGATGTCATGCCGGCTGATCTGGTTGGACTGGAGGTAGGTTACAGGCTGATTCCCCTGGTTGACAAAAACCAGGACGGACAACTGACCGGTAAAATAAAAGGCGTTCGAAAAAAATTGTCGCAAGATATGGGATTTCTGATACCCTCCGTACACATCCGTGACAACCTGGATCTACCGCCCAACGGTTACCGGATCAGCCTCTTGGGCGTAACCGTCGGCGAAGCCGAAATCCATCCGGAGCGTCTGCTGGCGATTGATCCAGGGCATGTTTACGGAAGCATCCGTGGGCTGGAAGTCAAGGATCCCGCCTTTGGTCTGGATGCGGTATGGATAGAAAATGATCAGCGTGAGCAGGCCCAGGCTCTGGGCTATACGGTCGTCGACCCGGGAACGGTACTGGCCACCCATTTGAGTCATCTATTGCAAACCCATGCTCACCAGCTGCTGGGACACCATGAAGCTCAACAGTTGCTGGATGTATTGGCCAAATCGACTCCCAAACTGGTGGAGGATTTGAACAGAACGGTTGCCCTGGGCGTGATTGTCAAGGTTTTGCAAAATCTGTTGCAGGAAAGCGTCCCCTTGAAGGAC